>JBBAAB010000202.1:0-3634 GCA_041658445.1 Thermoleophilia bacterium | reverse complement strand
TGATCATCACCCACCTGGCTGGTGTAGCCGGTTGCAAGATCGTCTTTCTCTCATCGCGAGATCCGTTGTGACAAGCCATTCATCAGAACCTGCTGGGGAAACATTAACCAGCCTGGAAGAAATACTGGATAACCTGGACGGCGCGCGTTTGGGAAGGTTTCACGTGCGCTTGCTCCTTATCATCGGCATCTGCTGGCTGTTCACCTCCCAGGGGATGTCCATCATTGGCTACATCCTGCCGGACCTGCGCCAGGAATGGGGGCTGACCTCGAGCCAGGCCGGGCTGGTGGCGAGCTGCGGCGTGCTGGGGATGATGGTTGGCGCGATTCTCGCCGGCAGCCTGGCAGACAGGGTTGGGAGGCGGGCGACCCTGGCGCTGGTTATGGTCTGGTTGGGGAGTTTTTCCGCCCTTTCCTCATTGGCGGGCAGCTATCCCATCCTGCTCCTCCTGCGCGCCCTGACCGGCATCGGCCTCGGCGCAGTTTTTCCGGTGGCAAGCACCCTGGTCAGTGAGTACTCCCCAACCCATTACCGGGGCAGGCTGCTGGTGCTGCTCGATGGGTTTTCGGGGTTGGGAATTTCATTATCTGGCCTGATTGGTTTCACCGTGGTGGAGAATCTTGGCTGGCGCCCGGCGCTCCTGATCACGAGCCTGGCTGTGGTCTGGGCGCCGCTTATCCTCTTCCTGCTGCCCGAATCGCTGCGCTTCCTCATCACCCAGGGGCGGTATCGCGAGGCTCAGGAAACTGGCCGCCGCATCACGCTCGTCCAGGACATGCGGGCACCGGTGCTTCCGGTAAAACCCGCAGGGCTGGTCGTTCTTCCTGGCAGGCGAACAATCGGTCACCCTCCAGCCAATGCCACACCCTGGTCATCCGCCTTCCTCCAGATCACGCTTTCCCTCTGGCTGCTCTGGTTTTCGATTAATTTTACCTTCCAGGGGATTCTTGTCTGGCTGCCCTCCCTGCTCTTGAGTGAAGGCAATTCATCTTCTCAATCCAGCCTGTTTGCCCTGGTGATCAGCCTGGGGCAAATTCCAGGGACGGTTATTGCCACCCTGCTCGCAGACCGGATCAGCCGCCGGCTGATCCTGGTGGCTGCGATGGTCCTGTATGGGGCGACAGTCTTCGTTTTTGGGCTCAGCAGCTCTCCATCGGCTATCCTCTTTTGGGGTTGCTTACTCACCATCTGCAACGCGGTGACCTATGGGGTAGCCTATCCCTTCACTACCGAGCTTTATCCTACCCGCATGCGCGGCGCCGCGACCGGCTGGTTAAGCGGTCTCGGGCGCATCGGCGGGATCTTCGCCCCCTGGGCAGTGGGAATGCTCATCCAGGGTGGGGCGGATAAGATCCTCATCTTCTCACTTCTTGCAGCTGCGCCGGTGATAACCATCACTGTCATCGCTGGCCTGCGCAAGCAGACCACCGGGCGCGCCCTGGAAGAAATCAGCGCCTAACCTGCTTCTTTTTGCTTTGTACCCACCCTGACTGGTTTTTCGGGGTTGTCTTAGGAAAGGACTCATATCCATGAATGAGCTGTGGATCACCGGCGGAACAGTCTTAACCCTTAATCCATCGCGAGCAATTCTCCCAGACACGGATGTCTATATTGTTGATGGGACGATTAAAGCCATTGGTAGGGGGGACAATTTCCCTCCCCCTGGTGATGCTGAAAAAGTGATCGATGCCTCCGGGAAGATCGTGGCGCCGGGATTTATCAATGCACATACCCACGCCGACTGTATTTTGGTGCGCGGCGGCCTGGGACAGGACCAGAACCTCTTCGATTGGAGGGCTGCGGTTACCGATCCGGTGCGCCAGCTTTACACCGAAGAGGATCTCGAGGCCGCCATTGAGCTTTACAGCATTGAAGCCATCCGTTCTGGCATAACAACGGTGGTTGATCTGGTAGGCTTCAGGGAAAGCTGGCGGCACGAGGTCGTCCTGAAGACCTATGCGCGGATGGGGCTGCGTCTCATCTACTGCCCGATGTTTACCGACAAATCCATGTATAACATGCCTGTCTACGAGACAACAGATGAAGGTCTGAAGCGCGTCCAGCAGTTTTTAGATCGCGACCATCTGAGCGCCGGAGGCAGGATAAAAATCTGGGTATCCCCCAGATTAGCCCGATCGACAACACCTGAGGGATTGAGAAGATCCGTCGAGCTGGCCAAATCCTACGCCACTTTCACCACCACCCACTGTGCCGAAACAACGCGGGAATCGCAGGGATCCTCGATCACCACCGTTGAATATCTTGCCCAGTCCGGGTATTTGAGCGAGCGCTCCGTCCTGGCGCACTGCGTGTGGGTAACCGCCAGCGATATCGAAGCGCTTGTCCAGACCCAAACCAGGGTCGTCCACTGTCCCAGCACGAATATGTACCTTGCCTCAGGGGTGGCGCCAATCCCACAACTGCTGGAGGCCGGTATTCACGTAGGGCTCGGGACCGACAATGCCAATGCCAATAACCAGGTCAGTATGGCGATGGAGATGAGAGAAGCCGCGCTGCTTCACAAGGGGGTCAACCACAACCCGCCACCATCGAAGGGGCGCGCGTGGTTGGCGAAGACTCCAACCTCGGATCGATCGAGGTGGGCAAACAAGCCGACCTGATCCTGATCGATCAGAATCGGGCGAACATGGTCCCCCTGGTTCACATCCCCTCGGCCCTGGTTTACCAGATGTCAGGCGGCGATGTGGACACCAACATCGTCGCGGGGAAAGTCCTGATGAAACACCGCCGGCTGGCCGACATCACACCTTCCCAGGAGAGGCGTTTGCTCGAACGAACACGCCAGCTGGCTGCAGACCTGGTGCGCAAGGCAAACATCGATTTGAAACGCTCTCAGTCCTGGGTAAGCCGCATCGCTCGTTGATGCCTGCTGTTTAGAGGGGGTGGAAACCCCCAGGAGACTATAAGCCTCAGTTGCCAGGAGCGCAAAGCCTGCCATCTGCGCAGGCTGTTGAATCGCCTGGATGAAAGGAATGATCCGGCGAAGGCCGGCATCGAGCAGCGCACCCTGGGGCAAGAGACGGAAGGGAAGCGCGCCTGGGGGTGCTTCGCCATCGCTATGGTGAAGTAAGTGGCTGCTAAATCAACATCCGGAAGGCGAATATACCTTCCGGATGTTGATTTATTTGGACTGGATCTATTTGCCGCGTCGATCCAGGGTTCAGCTTTGCTGTATAAGCTTCGCCCTAATTCAGTCTGCGGCGACGGCCGAGGCGACCCTTTCTCTTTCCTTGCGCACTTTGGTGGCGCCCAAGAAGTTCATGATCAAGGCCGCACCCATCATCGAAGTGACACCCGCCGCATCGAGACTGGGAGCAACTTCCATGACATCCATCCCCCGGCAGAGAGGATGCTGCCCGACCTGCCAGACGATTTCCAGCGCTTCATATTGGGTAAGTCCACCGGGGCTCGGGGCACAGGTTCCGGGTGCTGCGCTCAAATCAATCCCATCGATATCAAAGCTGAGGAAGAAAGCTTCAGTTCCATCTGTGACTGCAGCCAGGGCTTGGGCAATGACATCATCCACATTTCTGCGGTGAACTTCACGCGCCGGGATCACCGTCATACCCATCTTATTGCAGTAATCCATGTAGTATCTGGAGTTGAGCCAACC
>JBBAAB010000201.1:0-3644 GCA_041658445.1 Thermoleophilia bacterium | reverse complement strand
TCGTACATCTTGCTGCCGGCGCCACGGGTAATGAACAAAGGTTCCAGACCGACCGAGCGCATGGCCCTTACGGGGCTGTTCACTCCACCGGGCATAAGCTCCTGGGCCCTGCGGTATAGCTCCTGCGATTTTACTGTATCCAATTTTATTTCTCCTTGAGCCAGACAGCTGCGTCCTTCGCGTGATATGTGATGGTGATATCCGCCCCCGCCCTGCGGATGGAGGTCAGCGCCTCCAGCACGGTGCGCTTCTCGTCGATCCAGCCCTTTTCGGCGGCGGCCTTGATCATGGAATATTCGCCGCTCACATTATAGGCGGCAAGGGGGAACTTCGTCTCCTGCTTGATGCGGTAGATTATGTCCAGGTAGGGCAGCGCCGGCTTGACCATGACGATGTCGGCACCCTCCTCGATGTCCAGCAGGGTCTCTCTTACTGCTTCGTCGGAGTTGCGGTGGTCCATCTGGTAAGAGCGGCGGTCGCCGAATTCCGGAGTCGATTCCGCCGCCTCGCGGAAAGGCCCGTAGAAGGCCGAGGCGAACTTGGATGAATATGACATGATGGGCGTGTTGATGAAGCCTTCGCCGTCGAGGGTGGCGCGGATCGCGGCCACGCGGCCGTCCATCATGTCGGACGGGGCCACAATGTCGGCTCCCGCCTCGGCGTGGGACATGGCCATCTTTGAGAGCATCTCCAGGGTGAGGTCGTTGTCGACGTCGCCGTCCTTGACGATGCCGCAATGTCCGTGGCTGGTATATTCGCAGAGGCAGACATCGGTGATGACCAGCAGCTCCGGAACGCTTTCCTTCAGGGCCGCGATCGCCATCTGGACGATGCCCTCATCATCGTAAGCTTCGGTTCCGGCTTCGTCCTTCTCCGCGGGAATGCCGAAGAGGATTACCCCGGGAATTCCCAGCTCCCGCACCTCTTTTGCTTCCTCGACCAGGTTGTTGATGGATAGCTGGTAACAGCCCGGCATGGTTTCCACCTGATTACGCACGTTATTGCCGTGAGTCACAAAAAGCGGATAAATCAGTCTGTCCGGCAGCAGGTCTGTCTCATGGACGAGATCCCGCATCTGTTGAGACTGCCTTAAGCGCCGCATTCTGTAGGAGGGGAAGTACAACTGGGTTCTCCTTTGGTGGATTAGGCCGGATGGCCTTGTGTCGTTTTTCACGAGCTGCCCAGTATATTAACGCAATTGGGTATGCCGGTAAAGAGGAGGGTGGCGGAAGCCGGACGGGATGTTTCCCTTGCTCCCCCGATTCGCGCGCTTTACTCATGCCAGTTTCGTTGCTGGTGCGCGCGAATAGAAGGGTCGCTGCGGGAAACATCCCGTCCGGCTTCAGGTATTGGAAGGACGTAAAAAACCTTATGTCAGGTGGCGGATATGGCTTGTTCGATCTTTTCAAGGATTACGGTTACGTCGGATACGAATCCTGGGGCCGCGTCGAAGGGGGGCTCGCCGTTCAGGTCCGCTCTGCGCACAGCCTCGCTTAGGGGCAGGCAGCCGATGATATTGAATCTCCCGCCGAGCTCGTCGCAGAAGCCGGCATCGGTTTCGGTCACCTTGTTTACCACCATCATGATGTTGCTGATGCCGATATCACCCGCCAGTTTCGTTATCGCTTCGGCGGTCTGGATGCTGCGCCGTCCGGGTTCCACAACGATCAGCATGGCGTCGACGCCCCGGGCCGTCGCCCGGCCCAGGTGCTCGATACCAGCCTCCATATCGACGATGACGACCTCGCGCTCGTTGAGCATCAGGTGGCTTAAGAGTGACTTAAGCAGAGCGGATTCCGGGCAGACGCAGCCACCACCACCCTTCTTTACTGTTCCCAGCCTCAACAGTCTGACCCCGTGGGCTTCGGTCGAAAGGCTTTCGGGAAGGTCGTCCACCCTGGGGTTCATCTTGTAGACCGGCGCGGAACTGCCGGGTTCGGCCCCGGTTCTCTCCCTGATAAGGTCTGTCATACCGGAGATGGGCATGATGGCGTCGGCGGCTCCGGCGTCGATGCCGACAGCCGAGGCAAGGTTCGCGTCCGGATCGGCGTCTACCGCATAGACCAGTTTTCCCCGTTCGGCGAAGATGCGGGCGAGGGTGCCTGCTATAGTTGTCTTCCCGACGCCGCCTTTTCCTGTAACCGCTATCTTCATACGGTCTATCCCTCACTGATTTCGGTCGAGGTTTGACTCATGGCATGATTAGTTTAGCACTGGTTGTTTCCGGAGGGCCCGAATACCCCTAAAGAAACAACCCGGGCCGTCCTGCGCCCGGGTTGTGATCAAAGCCTGTTTGCGGTAATCCTGCCGCTGCCCGACGATTCTATAACTCTCAGGGAGTCGCCGTGGCCGTAGCCGGCGCCGGTGTAGCGACGCCGTTATTGGCAGCCGCGCGCGTCGCCTCGTCAGCAATCGGATCTGCGCCGTACTGTTGCCAGTTCGCATAAATCGAGGGCTCTACCCAGAACTCCGTGGCAAGGGTCGATACGGTCGTGTCCTTGAACTGGAACCAGTCGATATTCGATGCCGTCTCCCTGGTTACCATCACCCGTACCCCCAGCTTGTCCTTGTCTGCGGCCTCTTCCGTAGTTCCATACAGGCTCAACTGCATACGGCTGACATCGGGATAGCGGAAGACCAAGCTCATCACCTGCTGTGAAATGGTAACTGCGGTACCTACCAGCGCGCCCGCGTGGCAGGATTCGGTCCGGTTGAGCTCGAGGTTTACGTATACGCCGCCGGCCTCCGGGGTCAGTGTTACCGCGCGGATAACCGGCTGCCCGGCCACGCCCGCGTTTCCCAGCTTGCGAGTGACAAGAGCCTCCACGGCCTCTTTGGAAATAGGTTCCTTGGTCTTCGTGGTTATCGCGCCGGTGCCGATGTCGAAAGCATTGGTCTTGTCATTGCCGTCAGAGCAACCGAAGGCCGCGAGAGCTGAGATTATAGCTATCGCGGCCAGGAGAAAAGTTCCAATAAAAGCACGCGTTGACAGATGGCGTTTGAAGTTAAAACCGGACAAGGCGTTTCTCCTTCCGGGTAGTCCTGAAACAGGGTTTATTTAAGTACTGATGAATAGTTTTCTTCAGGTACGGTTCGAATTTTTAGTATAACACAGCCTCTTTTAAACAGTACTTCGATGGTCCTGTTTAGTGACTCAGTTGACAGTTGGCTATAATCGATTAAGTACCGGGGTAGCTACTCTGATTACACCGCCAGGAAACTGTCGGTCGACTACAGTATCGGCAACGGCGGTACAGCTGCCGCTTCCAACGTATCGATCGTCGATTCTTCAAGCACCGCCGGTGTGACCTCCGCTTCGGTTCTGCCGAAGTCGGCTGGCAACATCGCCGGAGGTGGAAGCTCCGCGATCACGCTCACGTACAATGTGCCGAGCGGCCCCGATCGGGGCCGCTCCTTTATGTCCCTCCGCAAAACGGACAGGCGCGCAAGGCAGCGTAAAAACCCTGAGACGTCATAGGGGGAATTCCCTTAATGAAAATTAAAAAGTTGTGCTTATAGCTATACCCCGGGGGGCTTATAACAGGGTAAAATTGATTAAGCATAACCATGAATATGGCTAAAATGCATCATGTAAAATACTGTAATTCGAGTAAACTACTTGCATTATAAGGGTCCTTATCAAG
>JBBAAB010000200.1:0-3672 GCA_041658445.1 Thermoleophilia bacterium | reverse complement strand
TGTCAAACCACTCAGCCGGCGGCCACTTCTGGACAAGCTCAGGCACCTGCAGGAAGTAGCCCCAGGCAAGCGCGCCCGGCCACAGATAATGGTAGCAGACAGCGACCGCGAAGCCGCCGACCAGACGGAATTGATAATGGAGCGGCAGGGTTTCAGTGTTATACGGGCACATGAGAGCGGAGAGGCCATGGATATGGCTCTCGAGCAATGCCCCGATATCATTATCATTGATATCATGCTCACGGGTGGCAGCATCTACGATGTAATCTCCTTCCTGCGAAAGCACCCGGTCACGGTGGATATACCCCTGGTGGTCACGGCTTCGAGGGACATTACAAAACAGGAGGAAGAGCAACTGACCGGCTCGCATGTGCAAAAGGTGATCCGAAAAGATATGGATGCCCGGGAGGAGCTGCTCGGCGAAATGTTCCGTCTGGAGAAACTGAATCCGGAAAGGGCCTTCCTGATCGACAGGGAGACCCGGCTTTTCAACAGGCGTTATTTTGAAAAAAGGCTGGCGGAAGAGATAAAGCGCGCCTCACGTTATTCGCTCGACCTGTCCATACTTATGATAGAAATGAACAGCGTCGAAGGGACGAGCGCCTCTCACTCCGAGGCCCTGGCAACACTGGCGGGCCTATTGTGGAGCAGTATACGCGCCGCGGATCCACTGGCCCGCTTCGATACCAACAGGTTCAGCGTCCTGTTGCCGGAAACCACCATACAGGCCGGTTTCCAGGTAGCGGGGAAAGTCATCGAGATCGTCCGCGGCTGCAAGACCCTGGACAAGGCCGGAAACCCGATGATTATAACCGTAAGCGTTGCTGTGAGCGATTCGCCAAATGGCTCGGTCCCGGGCGGTGAGATCACGGAAAAACTCTTAAGAACACTCGGTGAGATTGAAGAGCGCGGCGGTAACGCGGCACAAATAGCCAAGTAAAGGAGATCTGCCCGGTGGATGACAGGAAAACAAAGGTCCTGCTGGTCGAAGACAACGTAATGAATTCCAACCTTGTGCATTTTGTTCTCGAGCGCGACGGATTCCATGTCATTGACGCAACGAACGCGGAGGAAGCGATCCGGCTCGCCGCTGGTGAGTCACCGGATATTATTCTTATGGACATCCAGCTTCCCGGGATGGACGGCCTCCAGGCCACCGGACTGCTCAAGCTGAATCCGCAAACCGCGGCCATCCCGATCGTTGCCATCACAGCCCATGCGATGCGAGGAGATGAGGAAAGAATCCGTGCGGCGGGATGTGAAGGTTACATTTCCAAACCTATAAACACACGGGAGCTGGCGTCAATGGTTCGGGGATACCTGAAGTAATCAAGGGGTATAAAGGTTTACCGCCAGATGATTCCCAGGGCTGCCTTGACTGTGCGGACCATCTGCTCGGGATCGAAGGGTTTGGTGATATGGCCGCGGGCTCCGAGGGCGGCGCCCTTTTCCAGATCCTCCTGTTCGCCCTTGGCGGTCAACAGGATCACGGGAATCATACTCAGTTCCTTGTCCGCCGCCAGGTCCTCCAGAACCTCGATGCCATCCTTGCCCGGCATCATTATATCCAGCAGGACAAGATCCGGACGCAGTTCTTCCAGCATCTTCATGGCTTCCACACCGTCGACTGCCTCGCTCACCTCAAAACCGTCAACCTCGAGGTTGGCCCTCACCAGGGCACGCAGAGAGCGTTCGTCATCCACGATCAGGATGTGCTTTGGCTTGTCGACTTCAGACTCCATTCAAGACCTCCGGGATGCGTTTGCGCCTATCGTGTGATTATAGAGCTATGACGCGATCTTTTCCGATAATTCCTGCTCGGCGTGGGCCACGGGCAGCTCAAAGAAGAACCGGCTGCCCTCGCCAACAGTTGATTCGGCCCATATTCTGCCGCCCATCTCCTCGACCAGGCTCTTGCTTACGTATAGACCGAGGCCGGTTCCCGCAACCCCTCCTCTGGGCTTGGTGGCCCGGTAAAACCTTTCAAACACATGGGGAATATGCTCCGGGCTGATACCGACTCCCTCGTCACTTACACCGAAGCGGATGACTTCGTCCGCTTCTTCGGCGGATACGATGATCGGTCCCCCGTCGGGAGAATACTTGATGGCATTGACTATAAGGTTGAGTAGCACCTGGTGGAGTTTGTCGGGATCTGCCTGCACCTGGCGCATCCCGTCCGGAACATTTATTACGAAATTGTGAATGGACGTCAACCTGGAGACGTTAGCGACGACATGCTGCACCGCCGGAGCCGCCTCCACTGGCTTTAAGTCAAGCCGCAGACTGCCGGCCTCGATGCGGCTGACGCTCAGAACGTCCTCGATCAGACGCGCGAGCCGTTCACCCTCACGTACGATTTCAAGCAGAAATGACTCGCGGCTGGCGTCCGGAAAGTTTGCGTCCGACCTCAGCAAGGTCTTTGAAAAACCGAGTATGGAAGTAAGTGGCGTGCGCAACTCATGTGAGACCGTGGCTACGAAATCGGATTTCATCCGGTCGATCTCCTTGTATTCCGAAATGTCACGGAAGACGTGGACGATGCCGACCATTTCCCCGGCTTCACGAATCGGAGCCGCACTCACGGAAAGCCAGACCTTGTCACCATTCTTACGGCATGTCAGGACCTCATAACCGACACTGCCGGCACCTTCTTCTATGCTGGCCGCAGTGCCGCACATGGACGTGCATTGTCCATCGTCGCCATCGGTCGCGTTCGCCGCGGTGAAGCATTCCTTGCCGAGCATCTCCTCCTCTTCGAAACCGGTGATAGTCTCGGCTGACTTGTTCCAGAGGACGATCTCGCCACCGTTATCGACTACATAGACGCCGTCGGCGACACTCGCCAGCACCGCGTGCGTCTTCTCTTTCTCACGCAGGACCTCCCGCATCTTCAGGGCCAGGCGCTCATTGATGTTACTGAGATCGATGTTTCTCTGACGCACCTGCGCCACCAGCAGATTGACCAGCCCGCCGGCAATCAAAAGAAATAACATGTGGATCAGGTCTCTGGTGACATGGTCGATGTTATATGCGCTGTCGTAAAAAAAGGGCACCAGGTAGCTGGCGAAAGTCATAGATGTAATGGCCGCGAACCCCTTGAAGGTGAAGAAATACGCGGCCCAGATGGCTATCAGGAAATACAGCTCGCAATAGGAGCTCTCCACGCCGCTGCTGAAGTATATGAGCGTGGCGATGTGGGAACAGGCTAACGCTGACATGACATAGAACAGGTTGACGCTGAACCTGTCCCAGGGAATCAGGATCAGACACAGGCTCGACAGGAAGCCTCCGGCCACGAGCAGGTAGACAGCCGTATGGTTTATTTCCTGCTGGGATGGGAGCAGCGCTCCCAGCAGCACAACGGTAACACCGAGCCAGTAGAGCCAGGCTGCCGATTTGGCCATGCGCGCCTGACGTGAGTCATTCTGCCTGATGACAAAACTGTCAAGCAACACTTATGGCTCCCGTGTATGAAGAGTCCTGCGTCTGAAACCTTAAGGTTGAGGAAAACGCCTCAATTGAAAACATGCTACCACCTTGTACAATTTTCAAGTCGGATGCCCTGACTTTATATCTTGCGGCAGGACACCCCCGCCCGAAAACGCATATTTGAAATTGGCGATACGGGGTAATGTATTTATTATATATCCGGATGCCAATTTTGTTTTT
>JBBAAB010000199.1:0-3674 GCA_041658445.1 Thermoleophilia bacterium | reverse complement strand
GCTCTTACGCCGCGCAGGGAATACAGTGCCAGGATTGTCATATGACACCCATGCCGGGCGTGAAGACTTTGACTACGGCGGCTACCGGCGGACCGCAACGGCCGATGGTTTTTACCCATCAGTTTGTGGGAGGTAACGCGACCTCCCTGGCCTCGCCGGATCATCAAAAACTCGCCACAGAGCAGCTCCGGGGCGCGGCTACCGTAAGCGTCGTGTCCAAGACCTCGTCGTGGCAGACCGGCGTCAGCATCGACGTGATCGTCGCCAATACGGGCGCCGGCCACTCTCTCCCCACGGGAATCACTGAAGTCAGGCAAATGTGGCTGGAGACCGTCATAACGGACGCCGGCGGCAAGGTGATTTACAAGTCAGGGGCTGTCGATGAGAACGGCGAAGTCGACCCGCAGGCGAAGATGTACAATACCGAGTTCGCGGACGCGGAAGGCAATCCCACCGCAAAACCGTGGCTGGTCGCCAGCATAATACGGGACAAGCGCATTCCTCCAGGCGGTTCGGATATCCAGAAATTCAATTCCGCTGTTCCCGGTGACGCAAAGATGCCGTTGACCGTTGTGGTTACACTCCATTATCGCAGCGCGCCTCCGTCCCTGGTTGAAGAGCTGCTGGGGAAAAACGCCGCGACGCTGCCGGTCATCGATATGGCGTCGGCGCAGGCGACTGTCAGTCTGACCGGTTAATCCATCGACTGGAATCTTCGGCCGAGGCCGATCAACGGCTGAAAATATACGGACCCATTCGAAAGCCGCCGGACGGCATTTCGGCCGAGGTGACCGGCGTCCTGGCCGTGCTGCCGGGCACGAAAGTCAGGGTCAGCGGCGTGTTGGGGCTCTCGGGATAAAAACCGATGAAAACCAGCTGCTGGTATTCGGGCGCGACCGTGATGATCGGGTTATCGGTCTCATTCAATGTATAACGATCGCGGGCATCGAAATGCCAGAGCTCATCAGAGCGCGTCACCAGAATCCGGTAATCCGGCAGATAGGTTGGAAAAAACGGTCCAGGGCTACGCAGAGGATATAGCCCGGCGGATGCGGCTGGTGGTCGGCGACGCTATATCTCTCCAGGCTGAGAGCAAAACCGACCGAGTCCCAGGAGTATAACGTGTGGCTTCGAACCGGGATACGGGTGACAAGGGCGGCCACAAAAAGGGAAATCGCGATTACTTTATCTCGTCTGGTAATGCGCGCCAAAGAAGGGTCTTCTGACTGAATGGCTGTAGTCCGTACTCCCATATCTATTGAATTGGCGGCATCTGGGGAGGCGCTCACGTGAGCGATTGCTGAATACTGCTAATCATTAATCAGGAGGCGAGATCTCGAAATCAGGCGTCCAGCAGGGCTGCTATGCCGGGTAGCTCCTTTCCTTCAAGAAATTCCATGGCGGCCCCGCCTCCGGTTGACACATGATCAAGACGGTCAGCCAGATGAAAACTGTTCAGCGCTGCAATCGTGTCTCCGCCGCCCGAGACTGTCAATGCCTCCGATGAGGCTACGGCTTCGGCCACGGCTCTCGTTCCCATCTCAAATTGCCGCATCTCGAATGCGCCCATGGGACCGTTCCAGAATACCGACTTTGCCGCCTCTATCTCATCGACAAAAGCCGACGCCGTACGGGGACCGATATCGAGGCCCATCCAGTCCTCCGGTATTCTGTCTACGGGAACCACCCGGATGTTTGCGTCGTCGGAAAAAGAATCGGCCACAACCACGTCAACCGGCAGCATGATGCGGCATTTTGTACCTTTTGCCTTTGCCAGCGCCTTGGCCGCCACGGGTATCGCCTCTTCTTCGACCTTTGAGTCGCCCACGCTGATTCCCTGGGCTTTGAGGAAACCGAAGCACATGGCCCCGCCTACCAGGATGCCGTCGGCAAAATCGAGAAAATGGTCGATGACTCCGATCTTGTCCGAAACCTTGATGCCTCCGAGAATGATGACAAACGGGTGCTGCGGATTATCTGTAAGCCTTGAAAGTTGCTTGAGTTCATTCTCGACCAGGAATCCGGCGACGGCCGGAAGGTGTGAGGCAACGCCTGCCGTGGACGCGTGCGCCCTGTGAGCCGTCCCGAAAGCATCGTTGACAAAGATATCCGCCAGCCTGGCAAGGCCGGCCGCAAAATCCGGGTCGTTCTGTTTTTCTTCCGGATGGAAACGGCTGTTCTCCAGGAGAGCGACACCGCCTTCGGAAAGCCCCGCCAGCGCTGTTTCGACTTCGGTGCCAACACATTCGTCCAGTTTCAGGACATCAACGCCAAGAAGCTCGGAGAGCCTGGCGGCGACGGGGTCCATCTTCAGAGAATCGTCCGGCCCCTTCGGCCGTCCGAGATGAGAAATGAGAATAATCCGGGCGCCTTTTTCGCGCAGGTAATTGATAGTGGGAAGTGCGGCCCGGATGCGTGTATCGTCCGCTACCCGGGTTCCCGCAAGCGGCACATTGAAGTCGACGCGCACAAGGACCCTCTTGCCTTTTACATCTATATCCCTGACGCTTTTTTTCACCTGAACTCCCCCGAATCAGTATGCAACGAGCGATTATTGCTCCAGCGCCACCCCAAATAGCGGACTTCCACAAAAATAACTAAAACGTTCCTAAAGCACCCGCTGCACGAGATCGACGAGCCGGTTTGAGTAACCCCACTCGTTGTCATACCAGCTGATCACCTTGACCATGCTGCCCTGCACCATGGTAGCCTGCGAATCCAGAATCGACGAATACGGATCGCCTACTATATCTATGGAGACAATCGGGTCTTCCATATACTTGAGGATACCCTTCATGGCGCCCTTGTCGGCGTGCTTGGCGAAAGCCGCGTTCAGCTCATCCTTGGTAACTTCCTTGCCGAGGATTGCGACCAGATCGACGACGGAGCCGTCCGGCGTCGGCGCGCGCATTGCCATGCCGTCCATCTTGCCCTTTAGTTCCGGCAGTACCAGAGAGACTGCCTTGGCGGCGCCGGTGGACGTCGGGATGAGCGAGACCGCAGCGGCTCTGGCCCGGCGCAGATCCTTATGCGGCATGTCGAGTATCGACTGGTCGTTGGTGTATGCGTGAATAGTTGTCATGAAGCCCTTCTCGATGCCGAATTCGTCCAGCAGGACACGGCAGACAGGGGCCAGGCAATTGGTGGTGCAGGAGGCGTTGGATATGATGTTGTGCTCGTCCTTGTTGTAGTCACCATCATTGACGCCGAGGACGATAGTGATATCCGGATCCTTTGCCGGCGCCGAGATAACAACCTTTTTGGCGCCAGCGGCCAGATGCTTGCCAGCGCCTTCGCGGTCGATGAAGAATCCGGTCGACTCGATTACAACCTCAGCGCCCAGGTCGGCCCAGGGCAGTTTGGCGGGATCGCGCTCGCTGAGGACGGTGATTTCCTTGCCATTGACGGTCAGGGAGTTCTCACCGACCTCGACAGTGCCGCTGAAGCGGCCCATGACGGAGTCGTACTTGAGCAGGTGCGCCAGCGTGGCCGGGCTGGTGAGGTCATTAATGGCCACGAACTCGACGTCAGCGTTCTGCTCGAGAGCGGCCCGAAAAGTGTTTCTGCCGATGCGTCCAAATCCGTTGATGCCAAGCTTAAGCGCCATCAGTTCTTCGCCTCCTGAAGGTAAGTGATATTGAGATACAGGCGGCATTCTACCACATGGAGGGATT
>JBBAAB010000198.1:0-3687 GCA_041658445.1 Thermoleophilia bacterium | reverse complement strand
GAGCTTCCTCTTTTATATTTTTATTCACATAGGAGAATACGGCTACATTTTTTCATTTCTTCCGGCGGCGTTACTGGCCGCGACCTGGGGGATTGCCAACCTGGCTTTCCTGATCGCTGAAAAAAGAGGCGATGTCAAAAAGGGCACCACCATCTTCGCGCTGGTGTCGGCGACGGTTATTTTTGCAAATCTCATGTTATTCCTGGTGCTGACGCCATCTTTGAGCGCCAGCAGGCTCGCCGCGCGAGACGGAATATTGCGCTCACGTATAGAGAAAATAAAAGATACATTTGATCCTGAATCCACATACATCGTCTCGGTTTTTGATTATCAGCAGGCGGCATATTATCTTCCGGATTATCAGGTCTGGAAATTCGATCCGCTGGAGGATTCTCATCCATCGACGCAAGTCCCTGAGGGTGTCGAGAGGGTCGTTGTTTTTGAGAATTACCTGAAACCTGGGGATAATGAAAAGCAGGACATCCTGCCCCTGGACTACGACCAGGAGCTTGTAGTCATGTTTCCCGACCGCCGGAAGCTCCTCACAATCGACTGGCCATCAAGGACTGTTGAATTTGCAGATGAATGATGTCCTTGTCCTTTACAGCGGTGCTCCCGCTTCGGTGCGGGTGTTCCTCCGCGGGCGCGTGCTGCTCAGCGACTTCGAGTTCGTCGAGCGCCATGTGCCGCGCGCGGGAACGATCCTCGACCTGGGTTGTGGCCATGGACTGTTTGCCAACCTGATGGCGCTGCGTTCTTCTGAAAGGAAAGTCATCGGTGTCGATCTTTCCCCCGCGAAAATAGGGCAGGCCCGCGCGACAATCGGGGGGAGGACGAACATCGAGTTCATCTGCGGGGACATGCTGGAGCTGGATCTGCCCGCGTGTGACGTGGTGACGATCGTCGATGTCCTCTATCTTCTGCACCGGGACGAGCAGCTTAAGATTCTGAAAGCCTGCCGGAGGATATTAAAGCCTGGCGGCCTGCTGGTCTGGAAGGCACAGGAAACCACGCCGAGATACAAATATTACCTGACTTACTGCCAGGAGCTTATTACGACAACGATTGGAATAACCAGGGGGAGGCGTGGCGGACTTTGTTTTCTCAGCCGCGAGGTTGCCCTCGCGGCGCTTGGCGAGGCCGGCTTTATTCCGCGGGCGGTTGAGATGAGCGCCGGGCGTCCCTATACCGACGTACTTTACCTTGGCCGCAAATAAACGGTTCCATGCCCTAACAGTACACCTGTCCGGGCTTCGATAATAACGCCACCTCCAGCGAATCATACAGGACATTTGTCCTTAACAAATAAGGACATTCGCCACTTGTACAGTCCGTTGCCCGGTATCATACTTAATAATAATAAATATTAGCGCTAGCATATATGGTTATGGGAATTGGGGCAGATAAGAATGGCGAAATGTGCGGGAACAGGATGGCAGATCAGAAAAGCCGCAATTCCTCGTACTTTGGCGTGTCTGTAACCCTCGTTTGGTCAAGATATAGACAAGAACCTTTGGTTCTGGAAAGAATAAAGTTTGTTTGTGATCACAGTCACAAGCAAAATCAATGCGAAAGGAGGTGACTATATATGCGTAAGATAACTATACTTGCCGCAATGGTAATCGCTTTGTTGCTGGTTGTCGCTCCGGCCGCCTTTGCGGGAATCTCCCCTCACGGCGGCTACAGCACTGGCACCAGCCCCGCGGCGGCTCAGACTGACTTCTGTCTGACCTGCCACGATGTCCATCAGGCGGCCGGTGACTATGTGCTTATGCGCGACCCCACAGTAACGCAGACCTGTGCCACGTGTCACGCTCTTTATGGTGCGCCCGCGGATAACACATGGACCGGCGGCGCCTCCGCCATCTGGGACGGGGCCACTCAGGCCAGCGTATCTCAGTACGCGGCCTACGAGAACGTCAGCGCCGTCAGCGGCCACAGGCTGGGCGTGGCTCTAAATGGTGTCCCGGGCCTTATCAGTGCCTCGATCCCGGGTTCTAACACTGGTAGTTTCCTGAAGGTGATCCGCTCTCTCGACTACTACCCGACGTCTCACGACGGCGAGCACGGCCACGGCATCTATGAGAACGATCCGGTGACCGACTTTGAGGCCACCAAGGGCCTCTACTGCGCCTCCTGCCACACCCCGCACGGTAGCATCGTCGGTGTGGATAACTTCCTGCAGAACGGCACCGCGGGTTCGGACGGCAAGGACGACGGTCCGGGTCCCGGCAGCTGGGGTAATAACCAGCTGGTGACCCAGGATCTCGGCTCCGCCCACCCAAAGATGGTGGCGGCCAACAAGCTGCTTTCGAACAAGCCGAATCACGGCACCACGTCCGTGACCACCTACAACGGCTTCTGCATCGCCTGCCACAACAAGCAGGATGACGTCCAGTGGGATACGAGCAGCGGTTCGGAGGGTATTCACAACCACCCGCCGCACTGCGTGTCTTGCCACTCGACCAGTGGCGGCAGCTTGACTCCGGCAGCGTCGAAGGACTATCCTCACACTTCTATGAACCAGAAGTTGATGAACTTCGACCATGACGGTTCTTGCACCGGTTGCCACAGCAAAACGAAGGGTCTGCCCTAAAGCGGGCCGGTTGGTAGAAGGTAGAAACACCAGGGAGGCACTCAAGGTCACTTGGGTGTCTCCCTGAATAAGGAAGGGGACATGAATGGTCATGTCCTTCTGGATCGGGGCAGAGTGGCAAAAATGAGTATGGCCCTCTGGTATGATAATGAAGAGAACGAGTAAGCGGCATGAACGATCACGTCCCACCTGTCAGGAAAGAGGGACATCGGGACAAGATTTCCACTGAATAATCTGAGAGGAGAAAAAACGAAACTCCGGTTTTTGACAGCAATGTTGATTTTGGCGGCAACGGCTTTCCTGGCTTCGTGCGGAGGGGAGGATGCGGAAAACAAGGGATCAGGCCACAGCCTGTCGCAGGAGCAACAGGACAGAGTGGTCGCTGAGACAATTGAGAACCTGGAGATCATAATGGGGTTGACCCCCGAAACCATCGATGACCTGTCAAAGGCCATGTCGGGTTCGGCCCTGGAGGATACTAAAAAGGGCATGAAAGAAGATCTGGCGCAGGGCAGGTACCGGAAGCGCGATTATCGTAACATCAACGTCCGCTTTACCCAGTATATGAACCCTATCGCCACTGAATTTGTCGAGTTCGATGACTCCGGCTATTATGTTGACGCCAAAACCGGCGCCGTTCTGACCCAGCCAACCGGCGAGCACCGGTCATACTCAATTTATGTAATTGAAGAGGACGGGCGCTGGAAGATCAAAGGCCTTTTTGAGCCCAGCAATCCCTCTACCCCGAGAGAGCAGCCTGAGGAGACGCAGATTCCTGCCGAAACTGTTCCGGCCGGCCCGTGAGAAACTGTAGCAAGAATCATTACCGACACGTGGCGTATTGGCCGGTCATAGCCAGGATAGCCCTGATCGACGGCGCCGTATTTCTGGCTGGATTCATGGCTGATGAAGTGACGGGGCAATCCCTGACCGATCCGCACGGGGCATTCAGCGAAGATACGCGATACTGCCTTCTCTGTCATGCGATGCATCAGGCTCCCGGCGAAAAACTGCAAAGATTGATGCCGGAGGCCGCGGTTTGCTTCACCTGTCATAATGGCAGCGGGTCGAATTACAATACGCAGGCGCAA
>JBBAAB010000197.1:0-3691 GCA_041658445.1 Thermoleophilia bacterium | reverse complement strand
CAAGCCTTACTCGGTTATCCTGCTGGACGAGATCGAGAAAGCGCACCCGGATGTCTTCAACATCCTTCTGCAGATACTCGAGGACGGCCACCTGACCGATTCCCAGGGACGCAAAGTGGATTTCCGCAACACGATCGTCATCATGACCTCGAACATCGGGGCCAAGACCATCGCCAAGGAGAGTCCGCTGGGCTTTGCCACAACGGATGAGGCCGGCATGTCATACGACAACATGAAGATCGGCATCATGGGAGAGCTTAAAAAAGTCTTCCGTCCCGAGTTTCTCAATCGTGTCGACGAGGTCATCGTCTTCCACAAGCTGGACCGCGCCAACATCAAGGAGATAGTTGACCTGATGATCAATCGCGTCAGCCAGCAGCTGGCCGAGCGCGAGGTGGCCATCGAGATCTCCGAGACCGCGAAGGAGCTGCTGGTCGACAAGGGTTATGACCCGGGCATGGGCGCAAGACCTTTAAGACGGGCCATCCAGCAGTACGTGGAAGACCTTCTGGCGGACGAGGTACTCTCGGGAGCCATTCCCGACGGATCGACCGTTCTCGTTGACCGCAAGGATGATAATACGTTCATGAAGCTGCTCGCAAAGCAGCCCAAGCCAAAAAAGGACCTTATCGGCGCCACCAAGGGCGATCGGTCCGAGGGCAAAAAGCCGTCCCGCTCAGATGGCGAAGACTCGTAGCCTCTTTACATGTAACGAGTGCGGTTACGAGGCTCACAAATGGCTGGGTCACTGCCCCGACTGTGGAGCGTGGAACAGCTTCATGGAAGAACGTTTCGAGGGTCGCGCGGCTGATCCCTCAAAGGTGAGGGAGGCCGTGCCGCAGCGTCTTGATGAAGTCGAGTCGCAGGCGGCGGTCCGTTTCAAAACGCGCATATCGGAACTGGACCGGGTTCTGGGAGGAGGCATAGTACCGGGGTCGCTCGTGCTGGTCGGCGGCGAACCCGGCATCGGAAAGAGCACGCTGCTCCTTCAGGTACTTGCAAATCTCTGCCAGGAACATCGTGTTCTGCTTGTATCGGGCGAGGAATCCGCCGCCCAGGTCAAGCTGAGGGCGGAACGGCTGTTACATCAGGCCGGGCCGGTTGAGATTTTGGCTGAAACAAGTCTGGATGTGGTGCTGGCCGCGATAAAGAAGTATCGGCCGGAGCTGGTTGTAGTCGACTCGGTGCAGACTCTTTACAGTGACGATATCGGGTCGGTGCCAGGCTCGATCAGCCAGGTACGCGAGGCGGCTGGAAGGTTGATGCGACTGGCCAAGGAAGAGGGCGTGTCTGTCTTCCTTGTAGGGCACGTGACCAAGGAAGGCGCCCTGGCGGGGCCGCGCGTCCTGGAGCACATGGTTGATACCGTGCTTCAGTTTGAAGGAGACCGCAACCTGACTTACCGGGTCTTGCGTTCGGTCAAGAACCGTTTTGGTTCGACCAACGAGATCGGCGTCTTCGAGATGAATGAAAACGGGCTGGATGAGGTCGAAGACCCTTCCGCCCTCTTCCTCGAGGAAGGCGACAGGAGCTGTGGCTCCTCGATCCTGGCGGCTCTCGAGGGCAGCAGGTCGCTGCTGGTTGAAATCCAGGCGCTGGTGGCGGGCACCGGCATGCAGTATCCGAGGCTTGTCGGCAACGGCATCGACCGCGGACGGCTGGCGATGATCACGGCGGTGCTCGGCCGCAGGGCCGGTCTCAGCTTGAGTGGCAGTGATGTTTTTGTGAACGTCGCCGGCGGGGTGCGGGTCGATGAGCCCGCTTCAGACCTGGCGGTGGCCCTGGCGATAGCGTCGGCGCACCGGGACATGCCGCTTGTGGGTAAAACGGCCTGTTTTGGAGAGTTGAGCCTGACCGGGGATTTAAGATTTTGCATCGGCGCCGAGCGCCGTGTTGACGAGGCGGCGAAGATGGGTATTGAAACGGTGATTCTGCCGGAGAAAAACGCCGCCGCGTTAGGGAAGAAGTATGATGATATCGTGTTATTGGGAGCGCGGAATATCTCCGCGGCGCTGGATAAAGTCTTCGACTGAGCGCCGCTTGAGAAACGCGCAGACCGCTTGAGACGCGCCGGAAAAAGTTTGAAAACGGCGGTGGTGAAGCACACTAAACGTAACAGTCGAGGGCATTTTTTACAGGTTGGGGAGGCCCATGGTTGATTCCGGAAGCGAGCTGCGGTTGGACAAAAGGCTGGTTGACGCCTTATATTTAATAGCGCCCGGTACACCGCTGCGTGAAGGAATCGACAGCATAATCCGGGCCAAGACGGGTGCGCTGGTCATCCTCGGCGACGTTGGCTCGATATCTTTCCTGTTCTCGGGAGGAATAAGGCTGGAGTCGGATTTCACCCCGAACATGGTGTACGAGCTTGCCAAGATGGACGGGGCGACGATCCTCAACCGGAATGCGACACGCATACACATGGCGAACGTGCAGTTGATGCCGGACGCCACTATCGAGTCGCAGGAGACCGGTACCAGACATCGCACGGCGGAGAGGGTGGCAAAACAGACGGACGCCATCGCGATCTCCATATCGCAGGACAGGGACCTGGTGAGCATTTACGTGGATGAGCTCAAACATGTGCTGACCGAGATGCGTGTGCTTCTGGCCAAGTCTGACCAGGCGCTGCAAACCCTGGAGAAGTATCGCTCGCGACTCGACCAGGTGGCTGACAACCTGACCGCGCTGGAGTTCGAGGATGCGGTCACCATGCATGAGGTTGTTATTGTCATCCAGCGGTCGGAGATGGTAGCCCGTGTGGCGGGAGAGGTCGAACGTTACCTGATTGAGCTTGGCAGCGAGGGCCGTCTGATTGAGATGCAGCTTGAAGAGCTGATGACGGGCGTCTCGCGTGACCGGGCCGCGCTGATAAGTGATTATCTTCCAGCCAGGGGTCCATCGCTGGAAAAGGTTGAAGAAAGAATCGCGGGGCTTTCGGCGGACGAGTTGTTCGATCCCGAGATGATCGCGAAGATCCTCGGTTTCAGGAAGAGGGCCAAGGCTGCTGACGTGAGGCTTTCTCCCCGGGGTTACAGGGTTCTTAGCAGCATACCCAGGCTGCCGCGCTCGGTAGTCGGGAAGATCGTGGAGGAGCTTGGCGGCCTCAAGGCGATCATGCTCGCGGGCGAGGACGAACTCGTCAGAGTCGAGGGCGTCGGCAGGGTACGGGCTCGCGAGATCGGCGAAGGACTGGTGCAGCTGAGGGAACTGTCCCTGGCGGAGAAGTACAGCTTCCGGTAGAGATTTGACGGGTGTGTTTTTATTTTATTCAGGTTGTTAAATTGTTTGTTTTACGGGAGGAGGTTGAACCACATTGGTTTACTCTGTAGGCGACAAGGTTGTCTACCCCCACCACGGGGCCGGCACGGTCATCAAGAAAGAAAAGCGCGATGTGTTGGGCGAGAAGCGTGAGTACCTCACAATCCAGATTTTACACAATGACATGACCGTGATGGTCCCTGTCGAAAGCGCGGACAGGGCAGGCCTGAGGAAGGTCATTGCCAAGAACGATGTGGAAGAAGTCATGGCGGTGCTTCGTCAGGATGAGACAAATATGCCGAAGAACTGGAACCGGCGTTTCAAGCACAACCGTGAGAAGATCAAGACAGGTGACATTTTTGAGCTGGCCGAGGTTGTCCGGAACCTGTCCATTCGTGAGGCTGAAAAAGGCCTCTCCACGGGTGAGAAG
>JBBAAB010000196.1:0-3691 GCA_041658445.1 Thermoleophilia bacterium | reverse complement strand
TCCTGGTTGCGCTGCTTGGGAATCTCGCCTGGGTCCGGCGGCGGCCCCTCCTGGTGGCCGCCACCTTCTCCATCAGCATGGTGCTAATCACGTACGCCCTGTTTGGGATGACCCCCGCCTTGCGCGACTACCCGATCACCGCCGTGGATGTGGCCCTGGCTGCGCTGCTGGCGCTGGCTGGCGGCCTGCTGACCGGCGCTCTCGGTTTGTGGTTGACCCGTCACGAGGAAACGCCGGCGGCTGAGGCTCGGAACAAGTGAACCTCCCGGTGGACGGCGAGCGGAGGCCTTGCCCTCGCAGGCGGCAACCGGCGCGCCGAGATGGCCGGGCCCTCCGCGGGCAAGGACGATACGTTCCAAGCCAGGGCACCAGGTCCGCGTGCGTCCGCGCCGGAACGAGCATGTCGGCCCGGCGAGGAGGCGTCAGGCAGCGCGCGTTCCCGGTCCAGGGATCATCCACATCCCTCCTCAACGCAGCCCGGGGAGAACCGGCCCTCAGACCTCACCGTCGCCGATCGCGTAGCCTCATCCACCTTGCTTCAGCGCAGGCAGGGATTGCAGGTAGAGCCAGATGGCACTCAGTTCATCCGCGCTCATTTGGCCGTAGGACTCCCACGGCATCTCCTTGTTCAAGGAGCGACCGTGGGGTGTCACGCCCTGGCGCAGGGTGCTCGAGAAGCCCTCGTAAGACCAAGAGGACAGCTCGCCGCCTGGGGTCAAGTTGGGCGTCGGGACCTCCTGGCCGGGAGGCCCGAACGGCGCCCCGTTCAGATCGGCTCCATGACACTCGGTACAGGTGCGGGACAGGTATTCGCCATAGGCGACCGTCACGCCCGCCTCGGGGGCGACCGGGAACGTACCGGTGTGATCGATCTTGTCGACGGACGGGGGCGGAAACATGCCGACCGCCATCATCACACGCCCCAGCAACTCAATGCGCCTCTCCGGAAGCTGGTTGTCCACCGGCGGAAGGCTCTTCAGATAGGCGATCAGCGATCCCAGGTCCTCCTCGCCCAGGTAGTAGAAGGCACTCGACGGCATGATGTACAGCGCTCTTCCGTCGTGGCCCACGCCGTGCCGGACGGCGCGCACCCAGTCTTCATCGGTGTAGGAACCACCGACGCCGCCTGCCCCGGAGGTCAGATTGGGCGTAGGGATACTGACCATGCCCGGAACGACAAAGCCGATCTCGCCGCCGAGGGACTCGCCATGGCAGTCCCTGCAGATGCTGATGGTGGCGAGATGCTCGCCGCGTTGGATCGCCTGCGCATCCGTAGGGATCAAGACCGTCGCGACGGGTATCTCGTACTTCTGATCGGCCTTGGCGCCGCCGACAACATACAAGACCACGATGGCCAGCGCCATCAGCCCCACCAGGCCGCCGATCCCAATGCCAATCCACTTGAACACTCTTCTCATCAGATTGTCTCCTTGAAAGACTCACGTCGGAAGCGAACGAACTCACGGTAGGACAAGCCGAGCATCCACATACGGATCACATATAGGACCGATCCACAGACAAGTTGCACAGGTATGGCTGAACCCGGGACCACTTCAACCGTCGGAATGAAGAAGGCGGTCACCACCATCCATGGTGGGACGCCCCACGGGACGACCCAGGCCCAACGCTCCCCTCGGACTTCACGTCAATCATGTTGGCGACCGTTGGGCTAGCCGCCTGAGGCTCGTTCCACCACATACCAGGGATGCTGTGCATGGAGACCGTCTCTGCGTTGTGGAGGTCAGCGGCGCCCCCGGCATGTCCCCCCTCCGAAGATCCCCAGGATGAGGCTCACGGCACCCCGACTATTCCGGGCGTGACGGGGAAGGAACGACTCGATCTTCGGTCTAGTGGGACCAGCCCTCGAAGCCGTCACGCTGAGGCCTGGGCAGGCGTAGTGGGGCGGACCACCATTAGCCAGGCGCGCCGGGCCAAGGCCACACCCAAGGCGAATTCCACCAGTGCCAGAACCGGGTGCAAAGCGGAGATGACCGGCGCCTGGAAGCGCAGGAAGATGAGGACGTCGGCCTGGAGAACATACACTCCAAACAGCAGCCAGGTTAGCCACTTCATCGAGCCCGGTAAGCGCCCAAGATACAAGCTGGCGAGCATCACCAGCAGGGGAAGGACCAGTCCGTGGCCCAGGCTCATATGGTTGACCCAGCCCATGCGCATGGCGACGACGACCATCCCGGCCAGGAAGACCTGCACGATAACCCCAGCCACAAACAACCAGGCCGCAAACATGTAGACGAAGCGTGAAGCCTGTTGCATTCCTCAACCTTTCAGAGCATCAAGAAACCCGACTACGATCCAACACCGTTGCGAGACTCAGACACGACTCTAAGCAGGATCGCCACAGTTGAAGTCGTCCTCAAGAACTCACGCCCCAGCCTGAACGGCGGTCGTCCTTGTTGGCCCAGATGAACACGCCGATCCAGGCAAGCGCTGCCGCAATCACTCCACCAAACAAGGCTGCTCCAACCTGACCGGCGAAGGGCGGCAGGTATTCGGATAAGGAAGTAGTCGAAGAAGAAGCCCATCGCGGCACCCAGCAGCAAGATTCCCGACCAGCGGGGGAAGATTCCGGCGCGCAGGCTGGCGATGGAAGTAAACAGGATGCTCAAGACCAAGGCGATCCCCAGGAAGAAGGCGAGCGGGCTTTCTCCAGGCGGCTCCTTGAGCGTCGGAAAGAGCAACGGGGCCGCAACGTACACGACCAGGAATGTCATTCCCACCTCGAGGAGGATGTGGCCTACGAGCCCGAGGGCGCCCGCGGAGTTGGCCTGGCGGATGTACATTGCGGGAAGCGCCAGCATAACCAGAACTGAGGCGACCAGCATCAAGACGCTCGTCGCCGGCGAAAGAAGTGCTGTGGCAGGACCGAACGAGGCCATGATGAGTGAGGCGCCCAGCAGAAGGGCACCAGCGAGCAGGAGAACTCCACTCCACCGGATGGATGAGTCAGCCATAGTTGAAAGATCCTCGTAGATGGTAGTAGGTTCCAAGAGCAGCACACCGACTGCAAAGATAGAGCGTGGGTAGGTGCACAGATCTAGGGCCCTCGCGGAGGCGGAACCAATCCGAGTTGCTGCAGGACGCCGTACTGGTCAACCAGGATCCAATCCTCAACGATTCGACCGGCATCGGTATGGGCGAAGAGGATGCCTGCGACTGAGATCGTCCTGCCGGTAGGTTGATTGCCGAAGAACAGGCCGGTGTGCGTGCCGCGCATCGTCCAGCGCGCTGCCATGCCGTCGCCTGAGGAGATTTCGTCCTCCACAGTGCAGCGAAGGTCGGGGAAGGCCAGACGGAAGCTTTCGATCAGCTGCCGAAGCCCCAGGCGATTGTTCGGCAGCCCCCAGGCCATGATGTGGGAAACGCTGTCAGGTGCCAGCCGATCATCGAAGGCGGCGAACTCTCCCCGGTTGAAGGCTTCCTCCAAGATGAGGCGCATAGGCGGATCAGACGGCCCGGCTGCCATCAATACTGCCTCCCTATCCTTCAGGTACGAACCAGAACACGGGCGGTGCTTGTTTCAAATCAATGATCTCCAGGCGAGGATCAATGACACGACTTGCATGGATCCCACGAGGGGCCCCAACGGCAGGGCGAACCCGTACCAGAAGATGGCGCTCAGGCCCAGCAAGATCAGCGCCAGGACCGCGCCGTCCTTCCGGGAGCTCCATAA
>JBBAAB010000195.1:0-3709 GCA_041658445.1 Thermoleophilia bacterium | reverse complement strand
CGGTCCCCGGGATCGCGTTCGGCGACGACGCGTGCCAGCGCCTCTCCTACGCCATGTCCATGAAGAACATCGAGAAGGGGATCGACCGCATCGAGCAGGCCGTCAAGGCCCTCGCGTAATCCTTCGGCCGGCCCCGCGGGGAGGCGCTCCCTCCCCGCGGAGCCGCGTATCTTGCGACGGCCGATCGGCGACAATGTCTTTTCCTTCGCGGGTGGCGCTTCCCTTCCGCTATGCTCGCGACCTGCGTCCGCTCGCTGCCATTTCGCTCGACGCAATTTCTGCCTCGCTCCATAGGCCGCGTCCGGGAAGCCCACCCGCTCCGCGATCTTGTCGCCGTTTAGTCAGTCTCTTCAATACCCACTTCACGCAGGAGTCTGTAGAACACATCGAGCGCTCCGCTTCGGCTGCCGCCCGCCTTTTCGGCAGCGGTTTTCCAGATCTGTTTGCCTCCGGGAACTTGTCCGGCAATGCGTTCTGCCCGGACAATCCTGATCCAATCGGCATTGTCAGGGTCGGCGTCGAGGTTGATCACGGGCATTGGGCGGCCTTCTTTAGTGCCACGACGCATGATGCCTACCGGGAACCGGTTGGAATCGGCATATCTTTTACGACAGCATTGATAATGACTGGCAGCCCACTTTTGTCCAGTTGTGTCTCCCTGTTGACTTCAACGAAGGTCAACGGGTAGTTAACGGAATGCATCTTCTCCAGGAGTTTCTTGATACTCTGGCGGGCAGGTTGTGGTGTCTGAAATGGTGTTTTCTTGGGGCTATCGCTGAGAATATCCTGCCAATATGAGGCAGGGGCCACAACGACAAGCGGTAGAGGTAGATCAACAAGGCTATCGATCTTGCCAACGACGCTGGCCCACTGCGAACGCAGTGGACATCCATCGATCCCACTCCATGCCTTTCGGATTGCAACTCCGTATGCCAGGACTTCTACGATGGCCCGCAGAAGGTATTCACTCAGCTTGATCTTCAGCTCGATTGCAACCGGGATATTCTCTGCCGTGGCGCCGAGAAGATCGAGTTCACCCCATCCACAATTCGTATTCGTTTCACGCAACATCACCTGGTAGCTCACGACCTTTCTAAAAGGGACCCCAAAACCAAGGCCAGCTTTATTTTTTCTCTTCCACTTTCTGAAGATCGCCTCCTCCCAGTGTTTCTCAAGAGGTTCGACGCTGGGTGTCAAATTGTGGCGATCCTTGCGGTCCAGGGGATATGGATGACCTGCTTTGCGTACCGGCGCGACGCAGTATGTGTTGTCGATCAGCGTCTCCAGATTATCGGCGATAAAGTCCGCGTGTTGTTCCGCGAACTTCAACTGCATCTTGTCTTTGATAACGTGGAGACTCATGGTTTTGTCGAGAACGTTTTGCTGTTTGTTCATATCGTTTCTTCCTCTTTCACGATCTGTTGATGCCGAAGTGTTCTCCGTCGGTCAACACCCTGACATTTCCGAACAGTTGCGTGAACGCCATGGGGTCTATTGTGTGGACAGGACACACAACGGCACCCGCGAATGCTGTGCGCAGACGTTGTAGATCCCTGACAGACGCATGCCCTGACGTGTGGCATTTGTGCATGGGGATCCCCCGTCCCTTGAGCCATCCCAAGAACAGTTTCGTTTTCTCGTCCGCAAGATACCCGTCCCACATCGAATAGACCAGGCACGCTCCGTCAAGGCATCCGGCACTTTCCATATCAATCTGCATGCTCGGACGAAACAACATCACGGAGTTCTTGGCCGCTGCCGCTAAATCTTCCGGGAAGATACGATAGGGCCGGTATTTATTAGCTACCGAGGCTTTGCCTATACGCACGATCCTTCTCTTTTGGAATTCCGGCAGGAACACGCTTATGCCATCCCAATCCGCCTGGGGTAGTTTGCTGTTTCCCGTAGCCCGGAGGATCTCCGCAGTGTACATGTCGATGATGAATTGACGCCGACATCGTTTTGCCGCTTTGAAAACAGTCACGAGTCGGTCGATGTTTTGCCCCGAGCACCAGACCAGCGGCATTCCTGTGGTGGTGCGGAAAATGCGCTCGAACTCTTTTTGTAGATCGTTTTCGGTCGGGAACCCCTTTTCGCTATTCTTCCTGCCAATGGTGGTGCCTTCCATCAGGAGAACATCCACGCCCGGCGGTGGGTGGGCGAGCAGACGGGTGAACAGGGAACCCTTTCGGCCATGCCCGCGCAGATCGCCCGTGTAGAAAATCCGTTTTCCGTCACCCTCGATAAGCACGGCATAGCTGTCGTAGGCCGAATGGTCCATCAGGTATGGAGTGATATTGAAGGGGCCAAGCGGGAGAGTTTTGCCGTTTTCGAGATGGGTCACGTTCTTGAACGTACCCCCGGATGGCGTGAATATCGCGGACGCCTCCAGAATCCGATCAGTCGCCGCGCCCATGAGGAAGCGTGTAGCAGGCGGAACCCGGAACGCCAGTCCATAGTGGTCGAGATGCGGGTGTGACAACACCACGCCCAAGAGCGAGTCATCCGGGGCCTTCAGCCCTTCCACCCGGGGCATCTCCACCGATTCGGCATCCTGGCTGTCCAGCGGCTGACCGATGTCGAGAACAAGCTGCTTTCCCTGCGACTCGATCTCAATGCAGGTGCCGCCGATCTGTTTAGCGCCCCGCTGGATGCATATTTTCATGATCCAGACCCAAGTTCTGCGCCCTTCAGAAAGGATTTCAAATTGACCCCGGATGGAGTGTTTAACGTTTCCTGTTCTTCGAGGCGAGATAGTTCGCAGGGGTGACGATTCCGACTGCAAAAGGTAATCCGCTTATGGAAAGAAGGTCCAGATCCCCGGTGACGAGAAGGTCCGCCTTGGCCGTGAGGCAGCACTCCAGGAGCATGTCGTCCTTCGGGTCACGGCAAATCTCCAGGCGCTTTTTCGGATGAACCAGACCGGCATTCGCCACGACCGCCGCGATGCCTGCGATGAGAGCCATGAACTGCCGGTTGTCGATCTTCCCCCTTTTCGCGAGGACGGCGGGAACCTCCCGGTATTCCTTTAGAAGGTCGGGAGAAACGAAGATCAGGTCTTCGACGACAGCCTTCCGAACGGCTTCCCTCGGTGTCCCTCCGAAAGCGAAGGCGGAAACCAGTACGCCCGTGCCGATGACGAGTTTATTTCTTTGTCGCGTAGGCTTTTCTCCGGATCGTCTTGACGGCGTTTTCGACGTCCTTCATCGTCAAGTTGGTGCCTTTAAATGCCGCCTCGGCCACTCGGAAGGCCGCGTCAAGACGTTCCTCCGGAGTTAGGATAGAGAGGATGTAATCCTCTGGGGTGATCTTTATCGCGGTCGTTCTCATGGTTCGCCCTTCCTTTCCGGCTGTCGAATGAGCGTAGCATCTCCCACGAATTGCGGCAATCGGAGGAAGGGGAGCGCACGACGCAGGGGGGGGGCCACCACAGCTGTGGCAACACGGTGCGGAGGGCGCCCCACTACGAGCTTCGCGCTGGTGGGGTACCCCCGCCGTAGGAAAAACGGGGGGCACAGCGGGGGGGCCACGCAGTGCTCCCCGGTCTTATTTCATCGGGAGTACCCCAGGGAGCGACCATTGTCCGGGAGTGGGGCGGCGTATGGAGCGAGGCAGGGATTGCGTCGAGCGGAATCGCAGTGAGCGGACGCAGGTCGCGAACGTAGCGGAGTGGAAGCCCCCCGCGAGCACCGAAGCACAATATTCAAGG
>JBBAAB010000194.1:0-3728 GCA_041658445.1 Thermoleophilia bacterium | reverse complement strand
CCCGCATGAACGAGTTTGAGCACGCCAAGGTATACTGGTCACCCTCGACCACCGCCCACATAGTTTACGGCGCCATCCTGGATAAGTTCGTTCTCCTGAACGGCGCTACCTACTTCGGCCTGCCATTAACCGATGAGACCGGCGTTCCCGGCTACTACGGCCGCAAGAGCGAGTTTCAAAAAGCTACCATCTACTGGTCGTCTCCAACCGGCGCCAATGAGGTACGCGGCGAGATACGAAACAAGTGGCTGGCGGTAGGCGGACCGGCCCGGTTTGGTCTGCCTACCAGCGATGAGCTGGATACGGGTGTTTCAAACGGCAAGTACAACGCGTTCCAGTACGTCAATATCTACTTTTCGCCATCTACCGATACCCACGAAGTCCACGGCGCGATCCGGGACAAGTATTTAACGCCGGAGCCGGGAGGAGCCGGAGGGCATCTCGGTCCCCTGGGTCTGCCGACAACTGATGAATACTATGCCGGCGCATCAACGTTCAAGAATGACTTCGAACACGGAAACATAACCTGGACTTCCGCGGGCGGGACACAGATCAGTTTTTAAAAAATGTAAAATACTACTGAGTGTAAGATCCGCTCTGTTCTACGATTTTGGGCAGCTGGTTTTGGAAATCCTTTAAATTGTCCATCAGTCGGTTTGTTTCGGATGGGTCCACTGCATAGATAGAAACGGTTTCACTTCCACAGACAACATTGTTCGAGATCTTCCATTGACCAATCCGATTCCACTCTTTAGGCACAGACTCTCCAAAAACTAAATCATAAATCAAAGCGACCTTCACCGAAGGTAAGAAGCTGATCGGAAAACCGACGAAAGCCAAGGAGGTGGAAATCAAAAAAGCGGCCTAGCCGCGAAAACACCTCAAAGAGGGCGACTGTCAGGGAAGTGGTTAACTTTTACAGCTCATAAATACTCCCACCAGGCCGAATCATTTAGTGAGGGTTCGGGCAAGCCGATGGCAAGGTTTAAATCCCAGTAGATGTATTTGGGGAGGCAACTGACCCTGTCAGGGAAATAAACGTTTAGCGCTGGGAGTAGTTAAATGAGGCGTACAGGTGGATGGCCGCGCAAGTTAGTGGCCGTTTTGGCATGTATTTTAGTTGCCACTCTCACTTCCCTATTCATAGAAGTGTCGAATGAGGTCGTACCCAAAGAAGAAATCTCCGCTTCAACCAACTCAATCGCCGAACTGCAACCGCAAGTGCAAACAAATGTACCGGATAGTGATACGACAGTAGCACTTCGAACAGCTGATACCGGTCAGGAATCAGCAACGGGTTCCGCACTCGCTAATGGCGAGACAGCTCTTATTCGCTGGGATGTCGATACCGGCATACCGGCATTTCTGACAGGATCGATCACTCCGCCATCAGCAGGAAGCCCCGTGGTTGAAGCAATTGCTTTCTTTGATGTCAACAAGGACCTCTACCGAATGGCAGACCCAGTGGCAGAATTGGCAGTGAAACGTGAAGTAAAAGATGAAATGGGCATGGTACACCTGCAAATGGCGCAGACATATAAGGGAATCCCGGTTTTTGGATCAGAGATGTCTGTACATTTTACTTCCGGGAACAAGATCCAGACGGTCAACGGACGCTATGTGCCCGATATAGACTTGTCAGTCGAGCCGGATGTGACGGTGGATGCGGCAATCGAGACGGCGCTCGGTGACTTTGGCTCACCGGCAGTGCCATCAACCTTCGAGCCACCGCATCTGGAAGTTTTTTCTCCTGACGCAAAACAACCGTTGTTAGTATGGAAAATTACCCTCGTCAATGATGGTCCACCCGCTCGCATGGTCTACTTCATCAATGCTCATGATGGAGGCATTGCTTCTCGCTACGATGCACTCGAAAGCGCCAGGAATCGCCTCACCTATACGGCTGGCAGCGGTACAAGTACTCCCGGGACTCTGCTTATCAGTGAAGGCGGCTCTTCCAGTGACTCCGTCGCCCAGGCGGCACACAACAACACTGGAACGACTTACGATTATTATTACAACACTTTTGGCCGCGACAGTTTTAATGGTGCCGGCGCAACACTAACCAGCACCGTCCATTACAGCAGCAGCTACAACAACGCATTCTGGAACGGGCAGCAGATGGTCTATGGTGATGGTGACGGTAATGTTTTCAGTCCGCTGGGTGGTAGCCTCGATGTGGTAGCTCACGAACTCACTCATGCGGTAACCCAGTATACTGCTGACCTGGTATATTCCTACCAGTCGGGTGCTCTGAATGAATCATACTCCGACGTTTTTGGAGTTATGGTCGACCGTGATGACTGGCTGGTTGGAGAGGATGTATATACTCCCAATATTCCCGGCGACGCGCTTCGAAGTATGTCCAATCCTGCTCTTTATGGTCAGCCGGATCATATGAACAATTATGTCAACACCTCGGGTGACAATGGTGGCGTGCACACCAACAGTGGCATTCCCAATAAGGCGGCTTACAACGTTGCCACGTCCCTCGGTAAGGATAAGATGGAACGAATTTGGTATCGCACTCTCACCGTCTACCTCAACTCCGGCTCTCAATTCACTGATGCCCGTGACGCCAGCGTGCAGGCTGCCACTGATCTGTATGGTTCTGGCAGTCCGGAGGTCACCGCAGTGCAGAATGGTTTTGCAGCGGTTGGCATCGGTGCCGGTCAGACATCGAATCAGACAGCAAGGATAGAGATCGATCATACCTACAGGGGTGATCTTGTAGTAACCCTGGGAGTTGGCAATCCCGAGTCGCCTGACTGGTCAACCGTAGTTTCAAATCGCCAGGGTGGTTCCGCGGACAATATCTATTCAACAGCTGATATCGCTGCTGCCGCCGCACATCTGCCACCGAGCGGGCAGAATCGTTGGTACCTGAAAGTCTATGACGCAGACGGTCAGGACACGGGCTCCATCAGGAAGTTTGCTATCACTGACAATGGGACAACCTTTACGGCAACGGACACACCAGTGTCAGTAAATGATTTCAAAACTGTTTATTCATATATTCCAACTCAGGACAATACACCACCAGTTCCAGTCGAATCACCCTTCATCGAGAAATGGAACGCTTTGGGCGGGGCGCCCGGCACTGTCACAGGCGCGGCGCAAACAATAACCGGCGGCAAATACCAGGACTTCACAAACGGCAGGCTCTACTGGAATCAGTCACTCGGATCCGGCGTGGATGCGGTCAAATGGCTCCACGGCGCCATCCTGCCCAAGTACGACTCCCTGGGCCGCGAAGGCGGCGTCCTCGGCCTGCCTACCAGCGATGAATTAGGAATTCCCGGCGGCGTGAACCAGACATTTAACAACACCGGCGGCACCTTCACCACCGGCAGGATGTACTGGTCGCCCGCCACCGGACCCCGTGAGGTCCACGGCGCCATCATGAACAAGTTCGATGACATCGGCGGCAGGGCAAACTATGGTTTCCCCACCACCGACGTACTCGACATCTCCGTCATCTCCGGTGTAGCCGGCGCCCAGGAATCTGACTTCCAGTACGCCCGCATCTACACTTCCGCCGCTGGTACCAATGAGGTCCACGGCGCCATCTTAACCAAGTACCTGGTATCGGGCGGCCCGCAGGCTTTCGGCCTGCCCACATCCGATGAGACAGGCGTACCCGGCGGCAACGCCGCCGCGCGCATGAACACCTTTGCTTACCCCGCCAATATCTACTGGTCGCCCGCCACCAGCGCCCATATCGTCTA
>JBBAAB010000193.1:0-3761 GCA_041658445.1 Thermoleophilia bacterium | reverse complement strand
CGAACCTCTCTGCCGTCTCCCAGGTCTCGTTCGGACAAACCACCGCCTACGGCCAGGTGACCGCTCCCACTACGGTTGCCTCCACGTCTCATTCTCACCTTCTCACAAATCTCCTCCCGAACACGCTCTACAACTACAAAGCGATCGTTTCCGCCTCCGGCGCCACGGTCACCTCCGCGAACTTTTCCCTGACCACCACCCAGGTAATCGACCTTACCCCGCCCCAGGCCGTGACGACGCTCTCGATCGGTTCCATCGTCCCTACCTCCTTCACGCTGACCTGGATCGCTCCCCTCGATGACGTGGGTGTCGCGTCCTACGACATCCGTTACTCGACGAGCCCGATTACGGATACGTCCTTTGCAACCGCTCTTCAGATCACAAACCCCCCGATTCCCCAGGCAGCCGGCCAGAGTGAGCAATATGTCCTCGTGGGTCTTGCCCCCCAAACCACCTACTTCGTGGCCCTGAAATCAAAGGATAGCGTCGGCAACACCTCGGCGCTCTCGAACCTCCCCTCGGGAACAACGACGTCCGGAGCTCCGCCCCCTGACACGACGCCGCCGACGCTCAGCGCAATCAGCGCGACGAACCTCAGCACGACGGGAGCGACAATTTTGTGGGCGACGAATGAGCCGGCTGATTCTCAGATTGAGTATGGAACAACCGCGATCTTCGGAACGCTCACCCCGCTTGTGACCGCGCCCCTGACCTCACACTCAGTGAGCCTTACCGGTCTGCTTCCGAACACAAACTACTTCTACCGCGTCCGCTCCCGCGATACCGCAGGAAACCTGGCACTGTCTGCACTCCAGATGTTCATCACTTCTCCCCTGGCTCCCGAGACACTTTCGGTGAGCCTCACCGCAGCTCCAACGACAGGAAATTCGCCACTCACCATTGATCTTGTCGCAGACGTGGCTGGTACTGCCCAGGGACTGATCAACTATACGTTCTACTGCGACCGGCCCGATACGGGCACGAATATTATCGCCGGCTATGTTCAAAAATTTGATCAAACGAATCAAGATCCGAAGTCGGTAACCGGCATCTGTACCTACAGCACCCCAGGCACCTATACTCCCAAGGTTGTTGCCGAGCGTGGAACTGCTCTCCCTGCCGAAGCGAGGAGTTTAGTGCAGGTAGCATCTGTACCGATCCCATCGCCTTCACCCTCACCCTCACCATCATCGGGCGGCGGTGGGGGAGTCATCGCTTCTTCGGGCGGCATCGACCGCACCCCGCCGGGATCGCCAACCAACGTGCTTGCCCAAGGCGCTGACGCCCAGATACTTCTTACCTGGACGAACCCGACCGATCCCGACTTCGTCCGCACGAGAGTGGTTCGGAAAACCGGCTCCTCCCCGATCACCCCGATTGACGGCCAGGTGATCTATGACGGTTCGTCACAAACCTTTACGGATACGAACCTCCGGAACGGCACCCCCTATTTCTACGGTCTCTTTGCCTACGACCGCACACCGAACTACGCACCGGCAGCAAAGGTGTCTGCCGTCCCCGAAGCAGGAAAGGTAGCCTTCGGCGGAACGGAGAGTACCGGTACCGGCTACCGCTTCACGAGAAGCCTCGCGCTCGGCTCCAGGGGAGCCGACGTGACCGAGCTCCAGAAGATCCTCGTGAAGCAAGGGTTGCTCCAGGTTACCCCCACCGGCTACTACGGGAGACTTACCGAAGCTGCGGTCAAGCAATTCCAGACAAACTACGGCTTTGAGCCCGTTGGATATGTGGGCCCGAAGACCAGGGCGAAGCTCAATGAGCTTTCCCAGGGCACGACAACGTCTACATCCCTCCTCACTCCGCCGAGCCAGTCCGCTTCAACTCAGGACCTTCAGAAACAACTCCAAGGACTGCTGGAACTCCTGAAGACCTTGCAGGGACAGGTGAGGTAGGGAGGGAGGAATTGATTTATTTTGCTGTACTTTAAAAATCCCTCGCTGAACCTCTTTGCGTTCAATCGGAGAGGGGTCAAAAAAGAAGAGAATATTTATTGATGAGAAAGTATCTATTTCTACTCGCCATAGTTGCGTTCTTTCTTCCGCACACGTCCCACGCGGTTTTTACCTACTATCGTACGATTACGGTAACCTCAACCCCAACCGTAGCATCGGGAACGCAAAACGATTTTCCTGTTCTGTTCTCGACGACCGCGAACTGGCTCAAAACCAGCTCAACCGACGCCACGAATGGCAGAATACAAAATGTGAACGGATGGGACATCGTATTTTCCACTTCTACCCCTTCGGCAAGCGGAAGCAACTGGGATTGCACAAAAGCCGCCCACGAAATAGAACGATACACCTCCTCAACGGGAGAGATGATTGCGTGGTTCAGAGCGACGACCATCGCCACATCGAGCTTGTACTACGTCTGTTACGGAGACGGAACTATCACTGCGACGCAGGAAGCGTCCTCAAGCGTGTGGGACGCGGGGTACAAAGGCGTGTGGCATTTGAAAGAAACCGCCACTTCAACTGCCAAATATATTCTTGACTCAACGGTAAACCTCAATAATGGTTCTTCGAGCGGAACACTATTCCCCACTCCCACTTCTACCGGACAGATGAGCGGAGCACAGAGTTTTGACGGATCGGACGCGATTTTCCTTGGAACGGCGCTTGATATTCCAGCACTTCCTCTGAGTATCTCTGCCTGGGTCAATCCGACAAACTACAGCAACTGGCGGACAATTTTCAGTAAACGTGACTCCTTTACTACCTCAACCATGCGGTTTGACTTTCTTTTAGACAAAATCACTGGAAATGTGCTGCTCAACCGGGCGGAAGGAACGATTGATGAGTTTACCTTTGCTCCTGCCACGAGCACGTGGACGTACCTTACCGTCGTAGCAACTGCCGCCGACACGAGACTCTATGTCAACGGCGCTTTGCAGGAAACGTCAGGTGTATTTTCATTGGGCACCCTGGCAACTGCCCTGGTGCGTATTGGAGATACAGGAGGCAATGATCAATTTTTAGGTCGTCTTGACGAAATCCGTATCTCCTCCTCCACCCGCTCCGCCGGCTGGATTCTCACCGAGTACTCGAACCAGAACTCGCCCTCGACGTTTTATGCGATAGGGAGTGAGACCACAATCAATCCCGTGCCGACGACCACTTCCTTGAGCCCCGGCTCAGCGTCTGCCGGCGGTTCGTCGTTCACGCTCACGGTCAGTGGCACGAACTTCGTCGCCAGCTCAACGGTGGAGTGGAACGGCGCCTCGCGCTCCACGACATTCGTTTCTTCTTCGTCCCTTACCGCGACGATCAACGCCGCTGATATCGCGAGTGCCGGTACCGCTTCGGTTACCGTCGTCAATCCTTCTCCCGGCGGAGGAACCTCAAACGCCCAGACCTTCACCATTGCGTCTCCTCCGTCCACGACGATAACAGGAACGGGCGGTACCTATCCGAAGCCGTCAATGGTCATGAACAACGGCGCGACCGTGACAAACAATCCGCGCGTGCGAATCGAGTTCCATACGCCTCCGTATGTGACCGGCATTGCTCTTTCCCGTTCTCCGCAGTTCGAAGGCGCGGCACTCCTGCCGTACGCGTCAGTGAAGGACTGGACGCTCTGCGATGCGTCGTGTGCTCCCGGGTCCTACACGGTGTATGCGCGGCTCTACTGGAATGCATCACTGTCCTACGATGATATACAATCCGTCATTCTGTATGCGCCGCCATCACTCCTCTCTTCTGTGGAGCATGCTGCCTCGTCAACAACCGGAACCCCTGCCGTTT
>JBBAAB010000192.1:0-3768 GCA_041658445.1 Thermoleophilia bacterium | reverse complement strand
TTCGTGGGAGGGCTCGATGACGTGCTCCAGATGCTGAACCAGCGACGCGTCGACCTGCTGCTGGTCGAGGAAGGTTACCACAAGACCGGAAGACATTGTCCCGCCTGCAATACGCTGGAATTCGGCGAGAAAGTCTGCCCCACCTGCGGCCATTCGGTCGAGCGGGTAACAGACGTGATCGAGGCAGCGATGGAACTTGCCGTCAGGCAGGATGCGCTGGTGAAAACGATTCCGCTCGGCCATCCGGCGATGACCCAGGCGGGACATATCGCGGCGAGGCTGCGGTACTAGCCCTGCACAGGCCTTCGCAAACAGGCCCGCCGGGCATTAAAGCAGACAACGGGACAGGCAGTTGCCCGTCCCGTTTTATTGAATCTTTTTTTATATATCTAAGTCTAAAACTATGATATTTCCTATTAATGTAACTGGCAGATAAATGAACGTGTCCGTGACATGGCTATTGAGATGCCAGTCAATATGAATTTGGGAAGGAGAGATGCAAGATGACACTGCTTATGAAGGTTCCATCCAGACGTTTTATGCGCTTTTATAGATATCCGCAGGTGTTATTCCCACGCGCTCTGTTTCCGGTAAATGAGCAGAGAGTGTACGCATGGGATCCCAGGATTGATGTCCGGCATGAGGATGGAAGGGTGATATATAGTATCGATGTCGATAAAGCGAAGCCCGAAGACCTGGATGTCACGGTAGACGACGGCGTCGTCACCATAAAAGGCGAGCGGCAGCTGGAACGCAGGATCGAGCGCGAAGGCTATGACTGGCGTGAGACAAGCCATAGCAGTTTCTCCCGCAGGCTTCCCCTGGACAAAGGGGCGGATTGGGAGAAAACCGAGGCGTCTTACGAAGACGGCGTTCTTGAAGTGACCATGCCCATAGTCGAGGGAGCGCCAGGACACATCGAGATTCAATAGTGACCGGGAATCAAGTGAGGTGCCCCTTTAAATAAGTCGTAAAGGAGAAGATGAACCCTGAAAAACTGACAATAAAGGCACAGGAGGCGATCGCCGCTTCACAGAAGCTCGCCGAGGCCGTAGGCCAGCAGCAGATCGAACCCGAACACCTGCTGCTCGCACTTCTTGAGCAGAGCGAAGGGATAGTTGTACCCATCCTGCAAAAGCTGGGAGCCGACCCGGCGGCTATATCGGCCGACCTGCACGATGCCGTCGCCGCCAAGCCGAAAGTCAGCGGCACGCCCGGACAGCAGGCATATATAGGCTCCGGGCTTAAGCAGATGCTGGACGAAGCCGCGAAGATCGCCGACCAGCTGAAGGACGAGTACATAAGCACCGAGCACATGCTTCTCGCAGCCGCCAGGGCCGATAGTGGTGCGAAGCAGATCCTCGCCCGCGCCGGAGTCACGACCGAACGGCTGCTGGCCGCGCTGGCGGAGGTGCGCGGCAGTCAGCGCGTCACCGACCAGAACCCCGAAGCCAAGTTCCAGCCGCTGGAGCAATACGGCCGCGACCTCACCGAGGAGGCGCGGCGCGGCAAGCTCGACCCGGTCATAGGCCGCGACGACGAGATCCGCCGAGTAATCCAGGTGCTCTCGCGGCGCACGAAAAATAACCCGGTACTGATCGGCGACCCTGGTGTGGGCAAGACAGCGCTGGTCGAGGGCCTGGCCCAGCGTATCGTCGACGGCGATATTCCTGAGGGGCTAAAGGACAAGCGAGTTGTCGCCCTCGACATCGGCTCGCTGGTGGCGGGCGCCAAGTACCGCGGCGAGTTCGAGGATCGTCTGAAGGCCGTTCTTAAGGAGATAGCTGAATCCGAGGGCAGGATCATACTCTTTATTGATGAGATGCACACCCTTGTTGGTGCGGGCGCCGCCGAAGGTTCCATGGACGCCTCCAACATGCTCAAGCCGATGCTTGCCCGCGGCGAGCTCAGGGCCGTCGGCGCGACGACGCTCGACGAATATCGTAAATATGTGGAAAAGGACCCGGCGCTGGAGCGCCGCTTCCAGCCGGTTTTCGTCGGTGAGCCTACAGTGGAAGACACTATTGCCATCCTTCGTGGTCTGAAAGAGCGTTACGAAGTTCACCACGGCGTCCGCATACAGGACGCGGCGCTGGTGGCCGCCGCCGTGCTCTCCGACCGCTATATCACCGACCGCTTCCTGCCGGACAAGGCGATTGACCTGATGGATGAGGCCAGCTCACGTCTGCGTATCGAAATCGACAGCCTGCCGACCGAGATCGACGTGGTGGAGCGGCGCATCAAGAAGCTTGAGATCGAGGACCGGGCGCTCAGGAAGGAAAAAGACAAGGCCTCGAAGGAACGCCGCGCCAGGCTCCAGGAAGAGCTGGCCGAGCTCAAGGAAAACAGCAACCGCATGAAGGCGCACTGGACCAACGAAAAAGATTCCATCCAGAAGATCCGGGCGCTCAAGGAAGAACTGGAGACGGCAAAGATGGACGCCGACCGCGCCGAACGTGAAGGCGACCTCTCGAGGGCCGCAGAGCTTCGCTATGGCAAAACGGTCGAACTGACAAAAAATATCGAAGAGGAAAACACCCACCTCGCGGAGTTGCAGAAGGACCAGAAGATGCTCAAGGAAGAAGTAGACGAGGAGGATGTCGCAGAGGTCGTAAGCAAGTGGACCGGTATCCCGGTGGTGAAACTGATTGAAGGCGAAGTCGAGAAGCTCATCAATATGGAGGACCGCCTGCACGAGCGCGTGATCGGCCAGGACGAGGCCATCGCCGCCGTCTCCAACGCCATGCGCCGGGCTCGCGCCGGTTTGAGCTACGCCAACCGCCCGTACGGCTCCTTTATCTTCCTGGGTCCGACGGGAGTCGGCAAGACAGAGCTGGCCAAGGCGCTCGCCGAGTTCATGTTCGACGACGAGAAGGCGATGGTGCGCATCGACATGTCGGAGTTCCAGGAGAAGCACACGGTGTCGCGGCTGATCGGCGCGCCGCCGGGTTATGTCGGCTACGAGGAAGGCGGCTACCTGACCGAGGCGGTCCGGCGCCGGCCATATTCCGTGCTGCTGCTCGACGAGATCGAGAAGGCTCACCCGGAAGTTTTTAATGTGCTCCTGCAGATAATGGATGAAGGACGGCTGACCGACGGCCACGGCCGCACCGTCGATTTCAAGAACGCCGTCATCATCATGACCTCGAACATCGGCAGCCAGTACATCACCGAACTGGGCGCCGGCGGCGAAGATGAGATGGACCACCTGGTGACCGAGGCCATGAAGAAACATTTCAAGCCGGAGTTTTTGAACCGCGTAGACGACATCATCATCTTCCACCGCTTGAGCGAGGAGCAGTTGCGCGAGATTGTGGACATACAGGTGCGCGGCATGGCAGGGCTGCTCGCCGGGCGAGGCATCGGCATTAATCTGACCGACGCCGCCAAGGACTACCTGGCCCGCGAGGGTTACGACCCGGCGTACGGCGCCCGGCCGTTAAAGCGGCTGATCCAGAAAGAGATCCAGGATGTGCTGGCCATGAAGCTGCTCACGGGCGAGTTCGGCGAGGGACAGACGGTCGAAGTTAACACGCTTGACGACCACCTGAATTTCAAAACCATAAGCGCACCAGAAGCAATGGAGGAGACCCAGACGCGGCAAGAGGTTTAGTTCTCAATCACGACCAGAGGCCCCGCAAGCGCAAGCCGCCGCGAATCATCCTACATCCGAGCTTTCGCTGGATTGCTTGGCGGCCACGACCTGGCGGGTCAGAAATTCTATCACCGGGTCGGCCTCGATGATGGCCTTTACCCGTCTTTCGACTT
>JBBAAB010000191.1:0-3771 GCA_041658445.1 Thermoleophilia bacterium | reverse complement strand
TGCGGTCGCCAAGTGGTCTGTATGTCGCTCCAACCAGTGCGCAATGCCATGGAGGTTGAACGGCGGTTACATCTCCGGGCCAAGCCCAGCCACGGTCATCCTTGAGATCGGCCGTCTCGGCCAAGGGGCGATTGGGCAGTACAATCGAACAGGTTCCGGGGGAACAACCAGCCGGGTGTTGTCGACTTGCGATAGTGGAGCATGCCTCCCCTTCAACTCGTGCTGTTGCCCGTGGGGAGCAGGTGACCATGACTCGGTGTTGACGCAAACGGGAGCCCCGGCAGCTCCGGGGGCGAGTGAGCGATGATGCCAGATCGTCAGCATGGTTCGACCGACGGAGACACGCGGAATCCGCGGGTCACCGTGTGCGTACCGGTCCGCAATGGAGGTCGAACACTCCGGCGTACGCTGGATTCGATCCTAGGGCAGGACTATCCGAACCTGGAGGTCATGGTCTCCGACAACTGCTCAACCGACGATACGCCTCAGATCGTCGGGGAATCCGCCGGGAGTGGCGTCAGATACTTCTTGAACCCGAAACTCGAGACATGGGGGGAGAGCAACTGGAACTTCGCGCTATCGCTGGCTCGGGCTCCGCTTATTGCGCTTTATCATGCCGATGATCTGTACTCCCCTACGATGGTGCGGAGGCAGGTCGAGTTCCTGGAGACGCATCCGGGTGTCAGTGCCGTGTTCACCATGACGCGAAGAATCGATGATCAGGATCGTCCCGTTCGGATGGGAGGTACCCGCCTGCCGCAGGCATTGAGTGGGCAGAATGTCTTCGATTCGCCGGCATTGTTGAATGCCGTGCTCAAGTATGGAAACTTCATGGTGGTGCCAACGATGCTGGCACGCAAAGCAGCCCTCGATGCGGTGGGAGGCTTTCGGTATGAACGATTCGCCTCCGCATCCGACATTGATCTGTACCTACGCATGGCAGACTGGGGCCCGATTGGGATCATCGACGAACCCCTGCACAGGTACCGAGTCAGTTCCGAACAAGGAAGCTTTCTCTGGAGCAGGCAGCGAACATCATTGGCGGACTTCTTCCTGGTGCTGGACGCCCGCTTGGCCGTGCCTGGTGTTCGGGCGATGGCGGAGCCGCAGTCACTCGCGCTCTACGAGCTGCAACGTGCTGCCGACCAGGTATTGTGTGCGATGAACCTGCTGGCACAGGACAGGCTGGACGAAGCGCGGGAGCTCCTCGAAGAGGCAGTGCAAGTGGGGCAATTCGTGACTGCGTTGAAGCGACCGCGGCTGCTGGCACGGTTGGTGATCGGCCTTGGCTTTCGGGCGAGTGTGTATTGCGGCCTCGGCCGATCGGTTGGGCGGGTGGTGCTGCGCGCCTATGAGTTGGACTTGCGGCGACGGCTGAGCCCGGAGGGCCAATGATTCGGTGGCTCGCGCCGGCTCCTGGGATGGCGTAGTCCTCGCCATGGCCCGCAGCATTACCGATCGAGGAGCCCCAATCGGCAGACAATCGAGGATCTTCCCGGACGGCTCTGCAGTGTACGTGTCGTCAGTGCCGACGAACTCGTCGATGCCACGCGCGGCCTGAGTGATGTCGGCCAGAGAAGATGCGCCGGACCGAATGGCCCAAGCCCAACCCCTTTGGCTCCCGAGGTTTGGTGCCAGCCTGCAATCCGTCACTGGAGACTCGGAATGCCTGGGTTGATACTCCTTCGTGTTGCGGGTCGTCGGAGTGTTGCACAGTCTGGAGGCACTGGCCACGTGGACAGGCATTCACGAGTTCGTAAGACCCTTCAGGTGAGGAGTGGTTCTGGAGGCTTCTTTCCCCTACTCCTCGGCATCTCCAGGAATGGAGGCCCGGCTCAAGAGAGGGCCGCCGGCTATCCGGCAAGGCCATTTGCTCTGGCTGAAGAGGCAGTCCCTGAGTCCCCCTGTGAGCCGCGTCCGCCACTCCGACATCAGCATGCTTTCGAGCGGACCGCGGAATTCGCGGCGGAGGGAAGCGGCGATGTATAGGCTTGGTGAGTCGCGGTGAATCGCCTGGAGCGCTCTTCGGTCAATATGCTCTCCAGTATGGCGGGATATGTCGTGCCTATGCTGGTCGCCTTGATCACTACCCCCTTCTTGTTGCACGAGCTTGGAGAAGCGGCGTACGGACTGCAGAGTCTGGTGGCAGTGATCATCGGCTACTTGACCTTCATGGATATGGGGCTGGACTTTCCGATTACCAAGCTGTTGGCTGAGGATCGGGCACGCCAAGATGCCGAGGCGGAAAGCCACCTGTTGAGCACTACCCTGCAGTTGTATGGTGTCATTGGACTGGTCGGCATGTCAGGGATCGCACTCCTGGCAGGCTGGTTTGCTCGTTCGGTGTTTCAGGTGCCTGCCGAGCTGCAGACTGACGCTGTGACGGTATTCCGCCTGGCGGGCATCGGGTTCCTGGGCAGCATGGGGATGTCCTGGGGACGTTCCGTCGCGGCAGGTTTGCAGCGCTTCGATCTGGCCTATTCGGTTTCCGTCGTCTTGAGCACGTCAGGCACGCTGATCGGATTGGGTGCGGTGTTTGCGGGCTTTGGGGTGGTCGGCTATGTGCTGACGCGTACGGCCTGTACATTGCTCGCAGGCCCCATCTATTACATTCTGACCCGCCGCGTCTTACCGGGTTATGGCTTTCGCCCGGGGCTTCACCGAAGGACGCTCCACCGGGTGCGTGGTTACGTCGGGTACGGCGCGTTCAATCGGACGATTAGCAGTCTGGTCAGCCGGCTTGATCAGACAGTCATTGGCATCTCGGCCGGTGTGGCGGCAGCAGGGGTTTATGCTGTGCCTTTCATGGTCGTGCATTCGGTCGTTTACATGGTCGCTCTTATGCTCGGCTTCACCTTTCCCATGGCGAGCGAGCTGCAAAGTCTCGGGCAGATGGATCGTCTACGCGACATATACATCCGTGCATCCAGATTCATTGCGGCATTGGCAGGATTGAGCTTCATCCCCCTGTTCGTTCTCGGCGATCGGATCATGGCGATCTGGACTCCGAGCATCGCATCACAAGCTTCGGGTGTCCTGCGATTGCTTGCTCTCGCGGGGTACATCGGGACGCTAGCGGCCACCTTGACGAACAACCTCATGGTGGGCCTTGGACGGATGCGGCAGTTCACGATCTACGCGACCACACGTGCCGTGGTACTTACAGCCCTCTGCCTGGCATTGATTCCCCCGCTTGGGCTGCAAGGTGCAGGGTGGGCGCTACTGCTCACGTGCGGCGTGGACGTTGTCTACTTCATCGTGGCATTGCGCCGCTACTTCCTGGTCTCGCCCCTGGTACTCGTCCGGGTTGCGTATCTCAAGCCGGTCCTGCTGGCGGGTGGGTTGGGTGGTCTAGCGTTGCTGCTTCGCCCGCTGGCGAATTCATGGCTTGGCTTGGGGGCGGTCGGGGCTATGCTTGTGTTGGCCTACGTGGCGGCCGGCTTTCTGGTGGGTGTGTTTGGTGAAATGGAGAAACGTGCAATCGCAGGGTTGGTGCAAATGGCGTTGCGGCGGCTCAAGCGAGCCCCGATCCCTGGGGGAGGGCGAAGGGGTTGACGACTCCCTGGTCGATCCTCGGCCGCCTCCAGGCTTAGCGCTGCGCAAGTGCGAGCGGCGAAACGCCGGCTCTGAGTCGACGGGCATTCCTCAAACGATCACTCGGCGACGTGAGTCCTGCGCACCGGCCCGATCGAAGCCAACCGTGGACGAGGCCCGTGGGTCTGGCTGATGCTGCGAGGTGACCTCTGGCTAGACCCGTGCCGATGGTGTAGG
>JBBAAB010000190.1:0-3817 GCA_041658445.1 Thermoleophilia bacterium | reverse complement strand
CCTCCATGCCGTCGCGCTCGTCGATGCCGGAGTCCTTGTCCTGCACCAGGATGCCGCCCATGACGCGTTTGTAATCCGGTTCGCCGGGTCCTACCTTGCGGCGCTCCTCGTTAACCAGAAGGCGTATCCTTTCCTTCCGGGTAAGTATCTCGACCGCTTCGGAAACGTATCCCGGAGCGACCAGCACCTCGATGAATTTCTTGGCCAGCGTCTCGGCCAGTTCCTCGTCGACGATCCTGTTGAGCGCCACCACCGAGCCAAAAGCGCTGATGGGGTCGGCCGACAGAGCCTTCCTGTAGGCGGAGCCGATCTCCTCGGCGACAGCCACGCCGCAGGGGTTGTTATGTTTGACGATAACCGCCGCCGGCAGCGAAAACTCACGCAGGATCTCACGCGACGCGTTTAAATCCAGCATATTATTGAAGCCGAGCTCGATGCCGTGCAGCTGGGTCACGCGGCTCAGCAGATGGCGCCGCGCGTTGACCTCGGCGTAATAGGCGGCCCGCTGGTGCGGGTTCTCGCCGTACTTCAGGTCCTGTATCTTCTCAAAATCGAGCAGCATGAAGGGCGGGAAGTCAGCCGCGCCCTCGCTGAACCAGTTGGCAATGACGAAATCGTAATGCGCCGTCGTGTGAAACGCCTGCGTGGCCAGCTCGCGCAGCGTGTCGATACCGAGCTGGTTGTCGTTTTCCTTCATCTCGGCTATCAGGTCGGAGTAACGCCTCGGGTCGGTGACCACGGCTACGCTCTTGAAATTCTTGGAGGCGGCGCGGATCATCGTCGGCCCGCCGATATCGATGTTCTCGATGACCTCTTCCTCGGTGACGCCGCGGCGCCCCGATACTTCCTCAAAAGGATAGAGGCTCACGACGACCATGTCGATCGGCTTGATGCCGTGTTCTTTCAGCGTGAGCATATGGTCGTGTTTGTCGCGGTTGGCAAGCAGGCCGGCGTGGATGTTGGGATGCAGCGTCTTTACCCTGCCGTCGAGTATCTCGGGGAATCCGGTGACGTCGCTGATGCCCGTGACCGGGATGCCGTTCTCTTTCAGAAACTTGGCGGTTCCGCCGGTGGATATGATCTCAACTCCCAGTTCCGCCAGTGACTGGGCAAATTTATCCAGCCCTATTTTGTTTGAGACTGAGACGAGTGCTCTTTTGACTTTCAAGGTTCCTCCCCGGTAGCGGCATAATCTTCCCTAAAAATTTCCCTGTTCTTCTCCGGGCCTGTCTGCGGCCCGATCTTGTTACCCGGTTATTATATTACGCGGGTTGGCATCATCGAAGCGAACCCGGCCTGACGCGATCAGCTCGATGACGCGGGGCAAGAGCCGGTGCTCGATTTCATGTATACGCCCGCGCAGGCTTTCGACCGTGTCATTATATTTTATTTCAAGGGCTTCTTGAAGAATGATCGGTCCCGTGTCCGTGCCTTCGTCCACATAGTGAACGGTCACCCCGGTGACCCTGGCCCCGTAGGCGATAGTGTCCTCGATGGGATTGCCGCCTGGAAAAGCGGGCAAAAGCGACGGGTGCAGATTGATGACCCTGTATGGAAAACGGTCCATCAGGGCCGTCGTGATGATAAGCATATAGCCCGCCATAACAACCAGATCGACTCCGTGCTGCTCCAGTTCGGTGGCCATGGCCTTATCGTGTCCGGCGCGCGAATCGTATTCATTCATGGGATAAACAGCCGTGGGGATGCCCGCCTCCGCCGCCCGCTTAAGCCCATAAGCTTCCGGGTTATCGCTGATTACCACTGTAATCTCGATCGCGGCAGGTCCATTGTGCAGGTTGTCGATGATGCTCTGCAGGTTGGAGCCCGAACCCGAAACCAGGACACCCAGCCGGAACGCCCGCGGCCCAATGCCACCCGATACGTCGCCGTCTGTCATGGCTCCCGTTCCCATCTAGGTGATCTCCACCCTGTTTCCGCCCTCTGAAGCGATTATCTCGCCGATGATGAACGAGCCCGGCGCCGCGGCCTGCGCTTTTTCGGCGTCGCCCTTCGGGACCACGGCCACAAAGCCTACGCCCATGTTAAAAGTCCTGAACATCTCCGGGTCGGTCACATTGCCGAGGTCTTGAAGAGTGGCAAACAGAGCCGGTACGTTCCAGCTCGAACGGTCTATGCGCGCGCAGAGGCCGTCGGGGATGACGCGCGGCAGGTTGTCGGGAAGCCCGCCACCGGTAATATGGGCCATGGCCCGCACGTCGGCGGCTTTCATGATGGCCGCCACAGGCCCCGCGTAGATCTCCGTGGGTGTCAGCAGAAGCTGGCCGATGGAACTCGCGCCCAGTGCTTCAATATTCTCATGATAGGAAATCTCGTTGACGTCCAATATCATGCGTATGAGTGAAAAACCGTTGCTATGGACGCCGCTCGATGGCAGGCCGAGCAGGACATCGCCCACCGCGACCCGGCTGCCGTCTATGATGGCGCTCTTCTCCACCACTCCCACGGCGAACCCCGCCATGTCAAAATGACCACCCTGGTAAAGATCCGGCATCTCGGCGGTCTCTCCGCCCAACAGCGCGCAACCGGCGCGTTGGCAGCCGGTGGCTACTCCCTCTACCAGCGCGGCCGCCTTTTCCGGTTCGAGTTTGCCGACGGCCAGGTAATCCAGGAAAAAGAGAGGACGGGCCCCGGTGACCAGCAGGTCGTTGACCGACATGGCCACGAGATCGATGCCCACTGTGTCGTAGCGTCCCATTGCCTCGGCGATCATGACCTTGGTGCCAATGCCGTCAGTTGCGGAAACAAGAACCGGCTCGCTGAACTTCGGAAGCTCCACCATGCCGGCGAATCCCCCCAGGCCGCCGACAATCTTCACATCGCCCCTTGTAGAGGCGACCGCGGCCCGGATGCGCTCCACGACTTCGGCCCCGGCATCGATATCAACACCGGCCCCGGCGTACGTGAGCGGTTTTCCTTTCCCTTTATCGTCTATGCCACCGGCTCCTTTTCGACCTGCTCGAACCTGTGCTTGCTCATCTTGAGCGAATCGGGGACATCGATGGGGTAGCGGCCGGTGAAACAGGCGCGGCAGAAACGGTCCGCCGACATGCCTACGGCGCGTTGAAGGCCTTCCAGGGAAATGTATTCCAGCGAGTTGGCGCCCACCTGCCTGCGGATCTCCTCCACGGTTTTTTCAGAGGCGATGAGCTCGGTGCTCGTGGCCGTGTCGATCCCGTAGAAACATGAGTGGGTGATCGGCGGCGAGCTTATGCGCAGGTGCACTTCGGTGGCGCCGGCATCGTAGAGCATCTTGACGATCTTGTGTGTTGTGTTTCCGCGAACAATGGAATCATCCACTACCACAAGACGCTTACCTTTTATGGCATGGACCAGCGGATTGAGCTTTACCCGGATGCCGTGTTGACGCAGGTTCTGGTCGGGCTGGATGAAGGTGCGGCCGACATAACGGTTCTTGATCAGGCCCTCCCCATAGGGAATACCGCTGGCGCGGGCGAAGCCGATCGCCGCCGGTGTGCCGGTGTCGGGAATGGGGATAACCATGTCGGCTTCGACGGGCGACTCGTGGGCAAGTTCCTCGCCCATGCGGTTCCTGGCCTGCGAAACATTGAGGCCGTTGATCACGGAGTCGGGCCGCGCGAAATAAATATATTCAAAGATACAGAATCCCTGACGCTTCGTCGGCTCGACCACCTGCGTCAGTTCGAGTTTTCCTGCCGTGATGACCGCCATCTGGCCGGGCTCAACCTCCTGCAGGAATTCGGCGCCGATGATGTCCAGGGCGCAGCTTTCCGACGCGAGCGTGTAATTGCCGTCCTCGAATCTGCCTATGCAAAGC
>JBBAAB010000189.1:0-3817 GCA_041658445.1 Thermoleophilia bacterium | reverse complement strand
TGAACTGGAGATAATCCAGGCCTATCTCTTTTGCCAGTTCCGCCGCCCGGGAAAGCTCCATCCAGTTCTTTGTCGATACAAGGTACTTGGCGCCGATAGTCGCGGTGCCATATCGGGCGTCCGTGCTGCGTCGCTCTCCGGATGCGAGCTTGATGGTGCCCATGGATTTACCGCCGCCATTCTTGGCCTTGGACCTGACCAGGTTTTCCAGGTTCGAGATCAGCCTGTCAAAATCATCCCGTCCATGAATCTTCCTGTAAGTCCCGGCCGTGCCCGCGTCGAACGCTATGCGCAGAAAAAGAACGTTCTCGACCAGGAATTCCGACAGCTCTTCCGTCAGCAGCGTACCGTTTGTGAACATGCCGACTTTCAGACCGCGCGCGCGCATGAAGGCTATCGCCGGAATTATCTGCGGATACATCAAAGGCTCGCCGCCACCGGAGATCTCCACTCCCTCGACACCAAGATCCGCAAAGTCATTGACGACATCTTTCAACAGATCAAAATCAAGGAACTGGTGCTCGTCCTTGTGCATGTAACGGGAATGACAACCGGCGCATGCATGATTGCATGCGCTTGAAAGGAAGAACTCCATCGTCCTCGGCACCGGCATCTTTCCAGCGAGTATCTGCTGTATCTCCCTGTAACAGGAGAGTATCTTCATGGCCCCGATAGGGACCTTGTCTATGCTGACATCCACCCTTGTTTTCCCTATTGCCTCTCTATTGCCCTGAAATGACTGGGGGTTTTATCGACGGAAGATGTTTTTTCTACAGCTATGGCCATCTTTAAATATATGTTTCAACACAAATTATATACGGATATACGCGGAGTGAATAAATTAAGGGTAAATCATCCGCCGGCACCCGGCAGACCGCGCGGCCTTCATCCATGCCGCCGCCCGCAGCCGAGCCCGCGAAGACGCCGCTTGACCCTGAGCGTCCCCGCCAGCATTTTCACGCTCTCGCTCCAAACCTCGGTCTCACCGCTGGTGGTATCGTGAAACCAGGGCAGCCCCACCTCGACCAGCTTGAAGTCGGCATAATTGGCCTGGGCGATGAACTCGACCAACAGCTCGAATCCATCGGCCTTTAAATCGAGTGCCGGCAGAATCTTTTTGTAAAAACCCATAAATCCTGTCTGCGTGTCAACAATTTCTAGGTTGAAAAGCGCCCGGGTAAGCATAGTATAGCCCCGGCTGAAGACACGCCGTTTGAGCGGATAATCAGCCTTGATGCCCACGTATCGGGAACCGACCGCAAGATCTGCGTTTTTCAACGCTTCCAGGAATGCCGGAATGGCCACTTCGACCGGCATCGCCAGGTCGGCGTCCATCTGGATAATGATCCCGCCGCAAGCCGCCGCGTACATCTCGCGGTAAGTGAAACCCGCCCCTCTATTCGGAAAATGGCTGGTCAATCTTACCGACGGGTCTTGCGCGGCGATACCCTCGAGCAGCTCCAGAGTGCGGTCGCTGCTGCCGTCATTGCCAAAAATTATCTCGTAGGAGACCCCCTGTTCCTCGCAGGTGTCTTTCACCCTGCGGTAACTGGCCTCCATGATGGCCTCCTCGTTATAGCAGGGGATGGCCACGGAAAACAGTGGCGTCGTTTCACCGGTCGCGCCGACTCCTTCTGTTTTCTTCGCTGCCTGGCTCATAACAGATCCCTCCGGTGTGGATCGCGTTTCGAAGCCACGGCATATCGGAGGAAGTCCCGTGATGCCTTGAAACTCTCTGACGGATATCGAACAAAGTTGCCCATCTTGCCGAGTATGAATGATGGCGTCAGATAGTAACGGCGATAAAACTCCGCCTCGCGCTCCGTGCCTGCCTGGTCTTTGAACTCGCAGCTATATGGAAGCAGCGAGAATTCGATATGGTCCTTCTCCAGCTCGTAAAGTTCCGTGTTGGGATAGGGTACCAGTGTCGATACCGCTATGTACTCGAGTTTAAGCTCGCGGGCGAGCTTCAGACTCTGCTCGAAATCTTCCCTGGTTTCAACCGGAGAACCGACGATAAACCAGCCCACCATCTCCAGCCCGCTGCTCCTGACTTCCCTTAAATTTTTCATGACGCTTTCAAGTTGATAACCACGCTTCAGGTAATCCAGAACTTTTTGTGAACCGCTCTCGATGCCAACATAAATGCGATGACAGCCGGCTTCCCGAAGCGCCCCGGCGATCTCGGCATTAATTGTGTTTGGCCGCGTAAGGCAGCTGAAGCTGATGCCATCCAGTTGCTTCAAGCCCTCGCATATATCCAGCACCCGCTGCTTCGAAGCTGTGAAGGTATCGTCCATGAAGCGGAAGTACTTTATGTCATGGTTTCCAACGGCGCTCTTTACCTCGGCTACCACATGCGCCGCCGACGCCTTGACGAACTTTCGCCCGTAGGTGCGCACACAGTAAGAACACGTGAAGGGACAGCCACGCGATGAGAGGAAAGTCGTATATGGGTGCCCGAAGAACGGCTCTCCGTAAAGAGAATGATCGATTGCCGACTGGTCCGCGAAGGGGAGGTCGTCCAGCGACTCGATGCGCTGATAATCGGCGGGAATAAATTCGCCGTCCTCCCCCATTACCGCGACACCCTCGCCGGACACGGCGCTGTTCGCGGCCAGCCGTTCGAGCAGGCCGCGGAACGAGTTGTCAGGCTCACCCACCAGAACGAAATCCGAACCGGTGGCCCCGAGTGTCTCACGGCCGTAATTGCTGGGAAGGTGCCCGAAAGATCCGACCAGGGCATTCGGCAGGGCCTTTTTAAGACGGCCCAGAAACTCCACGTCATTATCGAAATATTCGATAGCCATTATGGACAGGACAACATCCGGGTCGTATTCACGCGCGATACCAAGAGCCGCCTCGGGTGTCAGCCGCTCGGCGATACAGTCGAGCAGACGCACCTGGCAACCATCCACAAGCTTCGCCTGAGCCGAGAGATACATCAACTCCAAAGGCGGAAAGAGAAAATTCGGCGCATTATAGGAACAGACATAGCGCCGGATAATCTGCGACCGGTAAGGAGGGTTAATTAGGATAACTTTCAAATTTGAGCCACTTTTTAGCACCTGGGGATGAGTATCTTTATGCTAGTATAGCAAGTAATCGTAGCATTCCGGGAGTCGCTCCGGATACAATTATATCACTCACAATGATCCTTATTATCATCGCAATTACGCTGCTGGCCAACCTGGCTGACTATCTGCTGAAACGCGGCGCAATTGAAGCCGGCAGCTCTCTGGCCGACCCTCTATCGATTTTTCTGGCGCCTTGGATCTGGATGGGAGCACTGTTGGGCATCATCGCCATGGCCACGTGGGTATATGTATTGGGGCGACATCAAATCAGCCACGCGTATCCTGTCTTCGTGGGTTTGGGTTTTGTGAACATCACGGCTATCTCCTGGCTTATCCTCAAGGAGGATATCGGTCCGCAACGCCTTGCGGGAACCATCCTGATTCTCGCCGGCATAGTCATCGTGCATCTGCAGTCCAGATCGGAATCATTGAAACCCGTGCGGTCCTCAGATACAGAGGCGGACGACTGACGTGGACGCCGTCCAAATCATACTGGTCCTACTGACATCCGTCAGCGCCTCTCTCGGTAACACGCTGCTCAAAGCGGGTTCATCCGCCGGCGGCGAAGGCGAACTCCTCGTGATACGACAGTTGCCGCGGACTTTGCTGAAACCGGCCATTCTCGGTGGTGCTGTGATTTATGCGATATCCCAGTTATTTTGGATAACTCTACTGAGAAAAATTGACCTTTCGCAGGCTTATCCGCTCCAGATCGGACTCAACTTCATATTTATCATGCT
>JBBAAB010000188.1:0-3833 GCA_041658445.1 Thermoleophilia bacterium | reverse complement strand
GCATAGAGGAGCACCGCGGCGATCAGAAACCTGGGCAGTCTGGATTTTGCCATGGCGCGCTCCTAAATCTTGTCGGCGGTTTTTTCGCCGAGAAGGCCTCTGGGTCTGACAAGCAGCACGATGATGAGAATCGCGAAGGCGATTCCCTCGCCGATCAGCGAGTTGTAGGCCGAGGCGAATGTCTCGGCAAGACCCATGATATAGGCGCCGAGCACGGCGCCGGGAATGCTGCCGATACCGCCGAGAACCGCGGCGATGAAGGCCTTGAGGCCAGGCTGGATTCCCATGTAGGGGAATATCCTCGGATAGGTCATCCCGGCGAGAAGCCCCGCCACGCCGGCGAAGGCGCCTCCGATGAGGAAGGTGAAACTTATGACCTTCTCGATGTCGATGCCCATGAGCCTTGCGGCATCCTTGTCCTGGGAAACGGCGCGCATCGCTTTTCCAAGGACCGTCTTGCGCACGAGGAAGGTGAGACCGACCATCAGGACCGCGGCAACCGCGATGTCGATGATGACATAATTGGATATCGTCGCGACGCCGAGATCTATCTGTACCTTGGGAATGATGTCAGGGAATGCCCTGTAGGAAGGTCCGACCATGGGAAGGGCGGAAAAGAAGTATTCCAGGAACATGGAGACGCCGATGGCGGTGATGAGGGAAGAGAGCTTGGGCTTGTACCGCAGAGGCCTGTACGCGAGACGGTTGGCAAGCATGGCCACGCCGCCACCTCCGAGCATGGCGATGACCAGGACGACAAAGGCCAGTATTCCCGTCTTGCCCGCGAAAAAAGTGTTGAACAAGAAAAACGCGCCGTATGAGGCATAGGCTCCGATCATGTAAAAATCACCGTGCGCGAAATTGATGAGGCGCACGATGCCATACACCATGGTATAGCCCAATGCTATGAGCGCGTAGATGGAGCCGACCTGGAGGCCGTTCACGATCTGCTGGGCGTTGAAAATCGATCCCATTCTGGATTTCCCTTTCAGCGCGGGAAGGCATGGATGCTCCGCCGCGCATTTTCAAGATGTGCCCTGATTTGTGACAGCCCATTGGCACGGGCAAGGCCGCGCTGTCCCGGGCGGAGCAGGCGGCCTGGAGAAAGGAAAATGCGGGTCCGGAAGCCATTGGCTTCCGGACCCGCATACATCACAGGGTCAAGGATTGACTGTGGTCTTGTAAACCTGCTTTCCGCCCTTGATTTCGATGATCGCGGCGGCCTTGATCGGGTTCCTGTTGGCATCGAAAGTGACCTTGCCGGAGACGGTGTCGAGGGAGGTCTTGACGAGCGCGTCGCGGATATCGGATCCCTTGGTCGAGCCTGCGCGCTTGATCGCGTCGAGCATGATCTGCATCGCGTCATAGGCGAGGGCGGCGAGGGCGTCGGGTTCTGCGCCGAACTTGGCCGTGTATTTCTTCACGAAGTCCTGGACGATGGGGCGCACATCCGCAGGTGAATAATGGTTGGTGAAGAAACCGTTTTCGACAGCCGTTCCGCCGATCTTGACGAGTTCGGGAGAATCCCATCCGTCGCCGCCTACAAGCGGACCATTGAATCCGAGCTCCCTGGCCTGCTTGGCGATGAGGCCGACATCATTGTAGTAGTCGGGGATATAGAGGACGTCAGGCTTCGCAGCAATGATTTTTGTCAACTGGGCTTTGAAATCGGTGGCGCCGGACGGGTGTCCCTCATAGGCGACAACCGAGTCCTTGCCAGCATTTTTCTCAAAGGTAGCCTTGAAGTTCTCGGCGAGACCCTTCGTGTAATCGTTGCCGATATCGAAGATCGCCGCGGCTTTCTTAGCCTGGAGGTCATTAAAGGCGAAGTTGGCGCCAACGGTTCCTTGAAAGGGATCAATGAAGCAAGCTCGATAGATGTAATCTCCAACAAGAGTGACTTTTTCATTTGTTGATGTTGGGCTGATCATCGGGATGCCAGCGGCCTGGGCGATGGGGGCTCCGGCGAGGGTTACCTTCGACATGACCGTGCCGACAATCGCCACAACCTTATCCTGCTGGATGAGCTTGGTATAGACGGTGGCTCCTTCAGCCGGGTCACCCTTATCATCCTCGAAGATCAACTTAATCTGGCGCCCAAGGACACCTTTATTGGCATTCCATTCTTCGATAGCCATTATCATCGCGTTCTTGGTCGAGACACCGAAAGTTGCGGCTTCACCTGTGACAGGGCCAACACCTCCAATTACTATATCCTTCTTCTGGGCACAACTCGCTAGCAGAACAATGAGAGCGAGTACGAGAGCATAACGTTTCATGTTTCCTCCTTAGAAACTGAGAACCGCATCGCGATTCCAATGCAAATGTGTACTTACTGATAGAAACCTACCTGATCCTGAAAGTCAATATTTATTCCAAAAAACTTTGACGGGTTTTGCGACCCGTGATACAATCGCTCCCTATTTATTGACTCATGTGTTTCATTTTATGAAATCCGATCCCGCCGAGGACGATCAGTCCACTGGCGGCGCTATGGATCATGGAGATGTGCTGTGCCATGAGGCTGCAGCCCGGGCAATTTCGACAAGGTGGCATTTCCGCACAGGAAGGACTCGACTGGATCGGCCTTTGCGCATTAGTATTGGCCTCATGCGGGAGAAAGACAAGAATGCGGGACTGGCGCTCAAGGGCACATTGGCTGCCTTTGCGGCATACGGGATGTGGGGATTCTTTCCACTCTTCTGGAAGCAGATGGTCTCCGTCGAATCCTTCCAGATCCTCGCGCACAGGATGCTATGGGCAAGCCTGTTCTGCGTGATGCTGATGGCGGTCAAAGGCCGTCTCCCGGAAATCCTGCAGGTTGTGAAGAGCAGGAAAAAATTATTCACGCTCATGCTTTCGGCCATCATGGTCACGATCAACTGGGGCTTGTACATCTGGGCCGTCAACTCGGGAAGGGTCACCGAATCCGCCCTGGGCTACTATATCAACCCTCTGTTTTCAGTGGCGCTGGGCGTCCTCTTCTTCGGGGAAAAGGCCGACCTATGGACGAAGATGGCTGTGTCCGTAGCCGCGGCAGGCATAATCGGGGCGGCAATCGCCTATGGATCGGTGCCCTGGGTAAGCCTGTTTCTGGCTTTCTCGTTCGCGGTCTATGGAGCCTTGAAAAAGCGGCTCGGTCTCGAGCCATTGCTCGGACTCACCGTCGAAACCCTCATGGCGGTCCCCTTTATCCTGATTTATCTTGTCGCGAGGCATGCGGCGGGCGCGGGCTCCTTTTTGAACAGCGGCGCACTTGTCACTTTCCTCCTTGTCTTCTCCGGCTTCGTGACAGCCATCCCCCTGCTGTTTTTCGCCTTTGCTGCCAATTCCATCCGCCTTCAGGAAATGGGTTTTGTCCAATACGTATCGCCGACCTGCCAGCTCTTCCTGGGGGTAGTCGTTTTTGGGGAGAAACTCACGCCAGCCCTCATCGTCGCTTTTATCGGAGTGATATTCGCCGTCCTTCTGTATATCTTTTCGAGAATGAAGGCTTCGCAGGAGGTTCTCGCGCTGAAAGCGCGCGATTGACAGCGTTGGCTGGCGCGAATAGAGTCAGGAGTATCTTCCAGCGCGAATGGAGCGAGGGGGTAATGCATATGTCCGGCAGAAAAACCGTTCTGGCAGCGCTCGTCGTTTTTGCGGCTCTCATCCTGATGCCGCTTATCGCCCAGGTTCCAGCCGAAAGGGAGCTCTTCAAGAATACCAACATTTTTGCCGTCCAGAATGCGCCAACCAGCGCCACTGTCTTCAGCGTGGACAGCCCCCACATCGTCACCTACATAATGACCTATCATTATTTCAACTATGGCGTCCTGCCGGGTTCGATCGTT
>JBBAAB010000187.1:0-3854 GCA_041658445.1 Thermoleophilia bacterium | reverse complement strand
CGTATGAAAGCCTCTATCTGAACGATGAAATCAGTCTCATCGCCGGAGCAATCAAGGAAGACTTTCCCATGCTGGGAATCTGTCTGGGCTCACAGCTTATCGCCGCTGCCGGCGGCGCGGCCGTTTACCCCGGGCCCCAAAGAGAGGCCGGTTGGGGCGAGGTGGTCTTGACCGAAGCGGCCGGGAAAGACCCCCTGTTCGCCGGGCTTCCTTCGCCGCTGCCGGTATTCCAGCTGCATGGCGACACTTTCGACCTTCCCGCCGGCGCCGTACGATTGGCCACAAACGATCTTTATGCAAATCAGGCATTCAGATTGGGGAATAACATTTACGGTCTGCAGTTCCACGTCGAAGTGACGAGCGGCCTGGTGAAAGAATGGGCCGGTTTCTACAGTGACTACATTTCAGGAGCGGGGATTACACCGGCCAGCCTGCTGGAAAATCTGACACCCCGGAGTGAATCCCTGCTGCGGGTCGCATCACGGATAATCACCCGATTTCTAGGGCTGGGTTGACCCCGGGTTCAATCGCGATCGGGTTGCCTGGTCACTTGCTAAGCATTCCGTTGATGACGATCAATACCTCGGAAAGCGAGTAGGGCTTGCGCATCAGGCGGTAGCCGCGGTCACTTATCGTCTGCTGTTCCATGGCCTCGCTGTAACCACTGGCGAGCAGAACTTCGAGCCCGGGTTTCCTTTTTTTCAGCTGGTCGACCAGCCAGACGCCGTCTTGCCCAGGCAGGACGACATCGCTGAAAACCAGGTCGATCCTGCCTTCCTCCCGCTCGAAGAGTTCCAGAGCGGATTCGGCATCCGCGGCCTTGAAAACCTGATAGCCATGATCCGCCAGGGACTTGTTTACCATCTTCCTGATATCGTCATCGTCCTCCACCAGCAGGACCCCTTCACCGTGCCCAGTGACCTCCGCCATTGGTATTTTCTGCGCCTGCTCCCCAGCCGGCACGACGTGTTGCGCGGGAAGGTAGATCTTGAATGTGGTACCCATGCCTGGCATGCTGTCAACGTCTATCCAGCCGCCGTGCTGAGTGATGATACCGTAAACCACGGAGAGTCCCAGACCAGTGCCCTTTCCTGCTCCCTTGGTGCTGAAAAAGGGTTCAAAGATATGCGACAGGACATCGGCATCCATTCCCACACCGTTGTCCGAGACCGACAGTTCCACGAACTCATGCGGCGGTTTTCGCGACTTCGCCTTCACATGCCCCGGCTCGATGGCGACATTGACGGTCTTGATAGTGATAACGCCACCATTGGGCATGGCGTCACGGGCATTCACGGCCAGGTTCATGAGCACCTGTTCCAGATGGCTGGCGTCGGCATTGACCGTCATGAGATCTTCGGCCGGTTCAGTTTTGATCTCATGCTGCTCGCCGATCAGGTGGCCCAGCATCTTGGGCAGGTCAGAAATCACCCGGTTCAGGTCCACCGGCTTCAGGTCGAGGTTCTCCCGACGGCTGAAGAGCAGCAGCTGCCGCGACAGACTAGCCGCGCGATCACTCGAAGCCCTCGCCTCCATCAGATCCTCGCCGGCCGGGCTTCCTTCCGGCAGATCCATGGCAGCCAGGTCGATGTACCCCTGGATAGCGGTCAGAAAGTTGTTGAAATCGTGAGCGATGCCACCCGCCAGCCGCCCGATGCTTTCCATCTTCTGGGCCTGCATCAACTGCTGCTCCAGTTGACGGTGCGCGGTCAGATCCCTCATGATGCCCCTAAAGGAGATTATCTTCCCGTTTTCATCCCTCATGACGCTTGTTGTGATCGATACCACGAGTGGCTCGCCATCCTTGCGCTTCAAGTCGAGTTCATAATTTTTCACAAACTCCTGCTGCTTCAGGGTCTGCATATAGACATCGCGGTCTTCCGGATTCATATACAATTCATAAGCGGAATCCAGCGCCTGTAGCTCTTCTCCGGATGAGTATCCCAGCATCTCGACGCCGGCGGGATTTATGTTCTCGATCTTTCCTCCTGGTGTGGTTATGATGATGCCATCCTTTGACTCCTCGAAGAGGCTGCGGTATTTCTCCTCGCTCCTGATGATTGCCTCTTCCGACTCGACCCGTTCGGTCACGTTGAGAAGCATGAAGATGAGAGATGCCACCACTCCGTCCTCGTCTTTGATGAGCACCAGACTCCAGTCCCAGTAGCTCACGCCGCGCTCAGGGTTCTCCTCGTACTGAAATGGCTTGGCGATGGCAAAATGTGGCTCGCCTGTCTCGACCACCCGTCTGAAGATCTCTTCGTTTTCCTTGTTCGGGTAGAGTTCGAAGTGGTTTTTCCCTGGGAAAAAGGATGGCTCTTTCTTATCTGCATTGGCGTACGCTCGGTTGACCCTGATGAAATTGAGCTGTGGATCCAACAGAGCCACCATCATGTGCGTGTGGTCGAAGATCGTCTCGAGCAGCCGATGGGCCTCGCTCAGCTCCTGCTCGGCCTGTTCCCGGTCCACAAGGCTTGCCAGCAGGCGCTCGGTCTCGACAAAGCCTCTCTGTTTCTCGGCTTCCAAGAACTCGTCGGGCGGCACGTAATAGAAATTCTTGCAGATAGTGGTCCCATAGATGACAAGGGGGTGCGTACGGATCACATTAATAATTATCTCCGGGTCGAAGCGATTGCGATTGTACTGGCATATGGCCAGACAGTCATGCTCCGGGATAAAATAGTTGAGCTTGGCCTCATACTCGATCAGCCTCTCGCTGCCGGGGTCTCCACCCAGCATCCAGGTCATCTCCCCCGTCACCCTGAGCGCGCCGTATCCGTCGGCCTTGGCGGCGGTTATCGCTTCCTTGAGAAAATCGATCATCCAGTCCGGGTCGAAACGGTCCTCCTTCAGGTAAGCTTCGTGCTTGGTTGTGACTGAAAGGGCTCCCGAATTTATGGCGCCATCGACATCGATACCCTCCGCGCGCATCGCTTCCACCACGGTCGCCACAGTATTGTCGTCGGCAATGTAGACACAGCGCTCACCCCGCTCCAAGCCGATGCGCATAAACGGAATCACGGCTGCCAGCTGTTCTTCCCTGGACTCATAGATCAGACACAGATGGTCGTGCACACCGAGCTTCCCGATGGCTGCTTTCAGGGCGTTTTGATTATTTTCCGGAGAATCCATTTATTTCCTCAATCGACGTCTGGGCTGTAACTCTCTGCTGATGTATCTATGACGCTTGCAAATACACCTGGTCAGTTGATCAATAAGGCGCGGTTATATCAGGCTATTTCCCACAAACGGCCATAATCATGCAAGACGGCGCCCTGGCGGACGGCTTCCTGTGAACTCCTGCTCCTGTTTGCCGGGGAACACAAGCAATTGTGTCCCCCGAATGCAGGCGATCACGACTTCCAGATTTCAACCCTGTTCCTGCCGCTTTCCTTGGCTCTGTAAAGCGCGTCGTCAGCCCGGGAAATAAGTTCATCCACGCTATCCACGTTTTTATCGTATGAAGCGACACCGATACTGACCGTCATGTTCATTGGAGGCGTCTGCGACTCGGCAAAATCCTTTCTCTCGGTCTCTATCCTGATACGCTCCGCAACCTTGAGCGCGCTTTCCAGACCGGTGTCCACCAGAATCAGCAGGAATTCTTCGCCTCCAAAGCGAACGGCAAGATCAGTTTCCCGGACTTCTTCATCGATGATCCTCGAAAAACGGACCAGCAGGGAATCGCCGGCCATGTGACCGTAGGTGTCATTAAAGCTCTAGATCCTTCGCTTCGCTCAGGATGACACTTGCTGTGCGTCCTGCTCAGGATGACAGCATTTAGAGCATACCGGCTTCCGGCATACCCTGAAAACTGCATAGTGGTTAATGGTGTTCAATAATCAAGCCCTCGG
>JBBAAB010000186.1:0-3859 GCA_041658445.1 Thermoleophilia bacterium | reverse complement strand
ATTAGGCGTTCCAGTGAGCAGTCCGGGATCGACTCCCAGGAAGCAACCCACCACCGGCTTTTTGCAGGCTTTAACTCTCTCGAGAAGGGAGGCTAAAGTGCCGGCCGCCGGCGGTTTGGAAACTATCGCGATCACGTGAGTCTGCTGGTCGGCCTCCAGGGCATCCAGAGCCGCCAGGGTCGTCAGCCCGCCAATCTTGTCGGAAAGGTCATGACTGCCGGTGCCAATGGCATGGGAAATTCCGGATCCGGCATTGTGAACCTGGCTGGTGAATTCCTGCAACCCGGTTCCGGCCCCTCCAATGACCCCGATCGGACCTCGCCGCACAACATTGGCGAATCCTATCCCCACACCGTCGATCAGGCTGGTTCCGCAGTCAGGCCCCATTACGAGCAATCCTTGCTGTGCGGCAAATTTCTTCAACTCCAATTCACCTTCGATGGAAACATTGTCACTGAAGAGGAAAACGTTCAAGCCAGCTTCCAGTGCCTTCTTTGCCTCCCGGCTAGCGTACTCCCCGGGGACAGAGATCACTGCCAGGTTGGCGTTTGGCTTTTGGGACAAACCCTCTTCAAGCGTTTTAATGCTCAAGGAGGGGGCGCTTTCGCTAATCGCCTCCAGCCACTCGTCCAGGCGCCCCAGAACATTTTCCAAGATGACGGGAGAATCAGCAATGACCGCCACGATCAAATCGTTGGGCTGGGCGGCCTCGATCTGGCTGTCCTGGATGCTAATATTCAGTAAGAGCTTTTTATTCGCCGGGCTGCCCATCAGCACTGCAGTCTGCTGGACACCCTTGACCTCTGAGATGCGCCGGTTGACGCTCATCAGGAAGACCGAATCATAATACTGGTTTTTACGGATTACAAAACCGGATGTCATAAGAAATCCTCTACTCTTCTATAATTATTTGCCAACATCGTATTTCCTGCCGAACGCGATCAAGGCTTTCTTGAAGCATTCCAGGGGAGCGCGCACCATGCCAGCACCGATCTTCGGATAGCCCGGGTCTTTGTGGGCGATAGCAGTATCAATGATGGGGGTGATCCCTGTCTGCACCACCTTGCGGATATCGATCCCGATCGATGTCCCGGCAAAACCGAGAGCGGGTAAACGATATGTCGGATGAGTGGAGACCGTGATTTTTCTCATTTCCCTGGAATATGCCAGGGCTTCTTCCGGAGTACCGCCGACCAGGCTGAGGATCCCGGGCGCTCCACCGATGGTAAAAGCACCCCACCCCACTGTCTCGGTGATGGCCGAATCACCCATATCCAGACCTGCCACATCGGCAGTGTAACCAGGCAGGTAAAGGCCATCCACCTTAGGGGCGGGAGCGGTGAACCATGCCTCACCCAAACCGCTAACGCGCAAGCCGAATTCGGTGCCATTTCTGCACATGGCAGTTACAACCGTGCTGTACTCGATCCCCATGGCTGGATCAGCGATCGCTTTGCCAGAGGCCATGGCAAGGCCGAGGAAGACCAGCTCATGGTTGGTGACATATTTTAGCGTCCAGAGCATTTTCTCCTTCGGCAGTTCCGTCTGAGCCATCGCCACAGCCATGGCATTGGCGAACAGGCTGGAAGCCGCGCTATGACGGTTGTGCAGTTCATCGCCCATCTGAAGCGCCTTGGTGATGATCGGCTTCAATTCCAAGCCCCCGATTGTATGGAGTGCTTGGTGCAGGGTGGGCGCCCAGACATCCCGCCACATGCGCAATCCCTGCAGGGCTTGTTCGCTGTAATCGCCAAACTGCTGGTTGCCCTCGACCTGGCGGCAATAGGCCCGGTTCCCGAAGGCTTTATTCTCCACCACCCAGACGGGCGCGGAAGGCGAGATGGTGCCGGCCATCGGGCCCACAGTCTGGTGATGATGGTTGGGCTCAAGCCGGATTTTCCCTTTATCGAGCAAGGCGGTGGCTTCCTCAACGGATTTGGCCCAACCCTCAAATAGCACCTGCCCAATGATCGCACCGCGCTGGGCACCGCACATTCTCTGCCATTCAATCGGCGGGCCGGAGTGAGTGATCATTTTCCCTTCCATGCCCGGGATCACCTCACCCGCCGGGGCAATATCCACGAGAACTGGATCGCCCAGGTTCAGGCGTTGAGCAGCCTCTTCATTGGCTTTTTCGATCTTCTGTTTAATGTCCATGGCAGTTCCTTTCGTATCCAGTTGGTTTCAAATCAAGAACGAGGAATATAGAGCTTATCCGTAAAAGTTAGCAGCATTCCTACCAGAAAACCGGTCAGCAAATCCCAACCCGTGGAATGGCCCAGGGTGGTTAATTCCGATGCTGCCGATACGGCACAATCAATCGATTGGTTCGATAGAAGAATAATGCCAAAACGGTATAAGGGATCCGGCGCGTGACCAAGAGCATTGTCCTTGAGTAGTGTGAAACTGATCAGATTGGTGCTAGGTCGAAAAGCATCGATCCTATCAGGGAGATTGTCGAACTCCAAATAAATGAGTTGCGGATAAGAGCATGAGAGCAGATACCGGGCAAAAAACAGTCCACCAAGGAAATCGTCCCCGGAAGGGGTCAACCCCTCCCCCAGGCCGATTAGCGCTTCAGCCTGCAGCAAAACGCCGGAGAGGTCATGGGAGAGGCAGGCCCTGGCAACCCTTTCGATGATTGGCCAGGCCGACATGGTCAGAATATTTTCCAGCTGGATCCCTGTAGAGGAATCTTGTTTTTTTGCGATCTGAATTACTGGTTGGATCAACCTCCCAAACCCCACAGGCACCTTCTGAGCCAGGAAGGTGTCACAAAAAGTATGGAGCTTGTCGGGCAATAACTTACTCTCAACGAGATCGCCGGCAGGAATGGCGGGTGTTTCCCAGATCTTTGAGGCACGAAAATCAAGGTTCGTCCCAGATTCGAGTTCAATCGAGTGATCCTTGACCGCAAAAGTTGAGCCGACAGCCAACCGGGGTAACGGGGACGGCAATTGTATACAGCGGCGGTGCATCGGGGTCTCTGCGGTCCCCAGCCAGACCAATTCTTCTTCCTCCGTAAGGAGGTAAGTAGCATGGGTGACCGCAGCAAAAACCTTTCCGTGTTGGCCTTGCGAGAGCCAACCGCGAGCAGCCTCGCCGATGATGTGAACCTTGTTGGTACAGGAATCCACTTTAGATCTCATTCAACGCATGGATGGGGCCCCACTAACCTTGTTGGTGGTGCCCCATATCAACTAATAGAGATGCTGTTACTTCGGGCTGCCGACCACGCCTTTGACAAACCAATCGACTGAGCCCATCGCATCCGCAGACAGGACTTCACCCGCGGCAACACGGACAGTCCCATCCTGGTCCACGATCGGACCCTGGAATACGACGAGAGTACCAGCCTCTATTTCCGCTTTCGTCTGCATGACCAGGTCCTGTACATCCTGAGGAACCTTGGGGCCGAAGGGAGCCATGGCCATACAACCATCCGCCATGCCGCAGCGCAGGAAGATCGGCGTCCAGGTCCCATCGATCACGGTCGAAGCCAGCCAGGTCAGTTTGTCTCCCAGGGTAAAGCCAGTGCCGGAGATCCAGTACTCCGGGGCGAACTGCTGGGCTGCCAGGGATTGGAATCCGATCGAGTAAACACCGCGCGATTCGGCGGTCGACAGGACCGTGGCGGGTGAATCGACGTGCATGGTGATCACATCAGCACCCTGGTTGATGAGCGAGTTGGTCGCATCCGCATCTTTGGCGGCATCGCCCCACGCAAACGTGTAGGCCACGAAGGTTTCTGCTGCTGGATTTACGGATTGGACACCAAGTTCGAAAGCATTAATGAAGGTCAGGGTCCAGCCCAATGGGAAAGCCGCGACAAATCCGATCTTGTTGGAAGTCGTCATCT
>JBBAAB010000185.1:0-3890 GCA_041658445.1 Thermoleophilia bacterium | reverse complement strand
CATACAACCCCTTCAACCCAACAAGGAACACAATCGGGCTCTCCAGTCCAGTAGCCGCGTTAAGCGTGCACACCCGGATCGGCTCACCATTCGAGCCCTCCTTCGGATCACGGGCGCTCCCCAGCCCGAGGCCCTCGTTCAGCCGCGCGATCAGGGTGTCCACACCCTGCCAATCGGCGTGGATTACGAGGATGTGCTGCGGCGGGACGCCACTCGCCACAAGCCGGACGATTTCATTCACCACCCGCGTGATCTCATCCTGCGGGCTCGTAAGCGGAATGAGGACCGGGACCACACCCTCGGGCATATCCTTCAGGTTAGGCACAACTATGTCCTCGTCCTCGTTGGGGATACGAGTGCGATAGAGCCAGGTGGCAAAGTCCAAGATCTTCCGAGTCATCCGGTAGCTCCGACTCAGGCGGTGGGATCTGCCTCGCACGTCAAGCCCACTGGATACCCACGACTGACCCCTGCCTAGGAAACCTTGAGTCGGGTCTGCCGCCAGAAACAGGTGCCCGCCGGACGGATCCAGGAGCCGCTTGATGATCTCAAACCAAATGGGGGCGAAGAACTGGGCCTCGTCGACCAGAACGGCATCGTAGCGCGGCGGGTCGATCACGCCGTCTCGCATGCAGCGCCAGATCTTGCGCGGCACGTCCCCCCAATCGAGCTTGCCAAGGCCGTCGAGTATTTCCTGATAGTCGACGATCGCATCGAAGACGCGTGCTCGCATGGTCTCTTGAAGAGCAAAGCCTCGGCCGGTGCGGTCCGCCGCTATGTACTCGGACCGCTTCGAAATGAGACGATCCTTGAACCAGTCGATCTCGGACTCGAGCATGCCTTCTGTCACAGCGGTATCGGCAAGATGTCGAGCACGTGCCTCGCTCAGGATCTCCTGGCGCCTCTTGTCCCCGATGGGCCGCACATCCTCACCTCGGTTCGGCCACTGCGACATGCACCAGCTTATGAATGTCCGCCACTCGACGCCAGTATCCCCGTTGCTTAACACTTCGTACTTCGCTTGCAGATCCTGGATGAGGGGCTTGTTGTGGGTGAGAACCAGGATTCGTTTGTCGGGGAAGAACCGGCGCAGAAGCAGTGCTCGATATACGATGATGAGTGACTTCCCACTTCCTGCAACGCCGTTGACCAACCGGACGCTCAGGTCCTTGGATTCCCGCCTGGCTTCGTCGCTCAGGTCCAGGTCGCACTTGAGCACCCACTCCTGGTTGTAGTCGAGTAGGAACTCAGTCGCCGCCGCCTCGGTGCCCCTTGCGATCGGCGTGCGGACTGTCAACATCGCCGGGATCACCGACTCAGGCGTGAACGCACGGCGGAGCGCACGCTGGCTGTCTGCGTCAAGCGGATCGCTTAGGTGGCTGTCAATCCACGAGCGGACGTGCTCCGGCCGGATCTCGTCCGAGGAGACCCATCCGTTCCCACCCGGGGGACGGCCTTGGGCGGCAAGCCGCAGGTCTCGCTGGGTGATATTCGGAAAGACGACCATTGGTCGGATCGTCGCCAGACCCAAGTGCCGGCCGGCGGTCCGAATCCCAAGCAGGAATTCGTCGAGAATCCGGCTTTCTTCCGCCCCGAGCGGTGTCGTGTCCGTCTCGGCCGGGACCAGTGCGGGCTGGACCATGAGGCGGGCCTGGTCAGGTGTTGCACTGGACACCTTGATCAGGCTGGCTCGATTGTCCCGTTTGAAGACCAGGAAATCCGGCCCGGGCGAGCCCCCAACGCCCAGGTTCTGCCACACGGCGAATTCCGAGTCCGGCAGCGTCTTCAACACCCGGATCACTCGGCCGACCTCCGGGGAGACCCCTCGGGGCGGAGCGTTCGGGAAGAAGGTTGCCATCAGCCTGCCTGCCCTTCCGGAACCAGCGAGTCGCAGGTCTTGACCAGGTCTTCCAAGAGCGCAATCGCCTCTTGCACCTCCGGCTCCTCGGGCTCGATATCAAAGAGGTGAGCGCTGCCAACGATGATGAGCTTCTTCCGGGGCCGCGTCACCGCCACGTTCAAGCGCTCCGGCTGATAGAAGAAATCCGCAAGTCCCAGAGCAAAGGCCGGATTGGATGTCGTCAGGGAGAGGATGACCAGGTCTCGCTCTTGCCCCTGCATTCGCTCCACGGTGTCAACTACCAGGTCGGCGGTTTCCGTCCGGCCTGCGGTCGCCTGCCGCAACAGCGTCCGTATTTCCCGGGCCTGAGCCCGGTACGGTGTCACCACGCCCATGTCCTTGGGTTCGACGCCGCTCTCGATCAGCGTAAGGATCAGATCAACAATGAAGCCCGCCTCGATCGTGCTCCGCGTAGTCGTGTTCTTGTGGCCCAAGTCCACGAACACCTTGGGCCGATCGGCCCGAAGGATCTCAGCGAACTTCGCCGGGGGGGAGGCATAGTCCATCTGCCAGCCGGCGGCCTCTTCTGAGCACACGAGTTGGCCTGCATAGAACTGGCGATTGGGCCACTCTATCAGCGCCTCGTTGAGCCGATACGTCTCGCGCAGCATGGTGTCGAAGCCGCGCTCCGTAAGCCGCCCGAATACTGAGTGCTGCACTGCTTCGCTAGCGGGTAGGGACGTGAGCACCGGAGGCAGTTGTCGGTGATCACCCACAAACACGTACTTCTTGCCGGACAGCATGGCCATCAAGGCTAACGGGACAGTGATTTGGCTGGCTTCGTCGAAAATGACCGTGTCGAACTCCACACCGCTCAGCCGCGAAGTGCGTGCCGCAAACGGTGTCGCGCCGATCACGTAGCCGCCCTTCATGGAGGCCATCGGCGACGCGCTGAAACCTCCGTAACAATCTACGTCCAGATCGTCTGCTCTGCTCGGGTGTCCGATCTTGGCGGTTGGGGTGAGCGGCGCCACATTGGCCAGCGTGTTAAGTGCATTGTTGATTGCCCGGTGTGTGAAGGAGGTTACGAACACACGCTCGCCCTCGTCGGCCAGCATGGCGGCCAGATGCGCCAGGACGCGTGTCTTGCCTGTCCCCGGAGGACCTTGGATCAGGTAGACGGAATCGCTCGCATACGCCAACGCCAGCGCCTCGGCCTGGGTCCAATTCAGCCCTTCCTCTTCCCCCTGCGCTAGGCCCCTCTCCATCCTAGACGTGTCGATTGCAGGGTGAACCTCACCCATGAGCAGCGGAAGGATCCTCTCCCTCCCGATGGCCGTCTCACCCACCGTTTGGATAGCCTCCAAATAGAAGGCGGACAGGTCCACGAGCCCCTGATCCAGGATCCACCCGGTGCGATCGCCCATCAGCTGACCCCATGGGATCCCCATATCATCCGGGCTTACTACGAGGTCGGTTCCGTTGTCCTCCTCTAGCTTGACCATGATGCTTGGTGGTGAGAACGGATCACCACGATTCAAGCAGAGGTCGTCCCCCTCTCGGAAGCGTGATTGGTTGCGGGAACACTGAAGCCTGACTGTGCCGTCCAGGCCAATCTCGCCGATCTCGATGCCCTCGATGGCGTAGCCTTTGCCGACGCGCGCGGGGATGGGAGTAGACCAGATGCGGTGGATGGTGCGCTTGGAAGTCTCCCTCTCATCGATGATGAGCTCCCTGAGCCTTTCGAGATAGGCGGCTTTGGCTCGGCGGTCAGCCTCGGCTGCAGGGTCTCCGATTGTCGGAAGGCCTGGAGTGTGTCCCGATTGGGACAAGAGGGGCGATGGCTCGCGATTCATGGTGCCGCCGCAGTCAAACAAGGCCGGAGGAAGATCTCGGAGGCGAACATGGATCCCCCCTGAGCAGGCACAGGCCTGCAATGCTCATTATTGGCCGTTGTTGCTCTATAGGAACCTTGCACTTAGCTTACGGACAGCGTTCGAGGGGAGCATGTGCGGCGAAGGGCAAGTTCGATGCCGCGAATGGCCGGTCG
>JBBAAB010000184.1:0-3906 GCA_041658445.1 Thermoleophilia bacterium | reverse complement strand
TAGGCGACCTCCAGAGGCCGGATCTCTTGCCGGCCAACGACCAGGTTGATCCGCGTACCGGCGGCCGTGATCGCACGGCGGATCCCACTCGGTTTCGGCGTTCGCGTGCAACGGATCAGACTCTTGATGCTTGCAGGCGATGGCCTCCAGCGGCCCCCACAGGTCCCGATGCTTCTCGGTGTAGCTAACCTTCCGCCTCTGGTGGTAGTGCCAGCTGGAGCGAAGCAACTCAAGGGCGGCCAGAACGGCGGGAAGCCCGCACGACTCACTTCGGCTTCGCACCAGCGCCACCTTCTGCTCGGTGCTCATCCGTTCCGGGCTAAGAAGTTCTCAAGCAGGGCGATCTCGACTTCCTTCTTGCCCAGCAACTACTCGAGTTCAGCCAGGCGCCGCTCGTGCTGCTGCAATGTGCCGTCTTGGGAGAAGACCTACGCTCCGCGCTCCAGGAACTCCTTCTTCCATAGTCAGACGGAGTTCGGGTGGATGCCGAATCGCCTGGCGATCTGGCCAGGTACCTCCTCCCCGCTCAGTGCCTCCAGAACAACCTGCAACTTCAACTTAGGCGAGTACTGCTTCCTACTCACGGCCAACGGCTTCTTCGTGAGCAGCCCTGGCCGTAGCCTAGCTCAGCTTCCGAAGACGTCAACTCCACATTACCGCGGCATCCAAGATCCGGGGGTAAGCACCTGACGGCGGCGCCTATGTCATCTCTGTGAGAGGACCATAAAGCTCTGGCCGGCGGCCGGTCAGATGCAACGCTCTGCGGCGGGCAAGCGCGACCTGGTCCAGATCGACCGTCGCAATCAGAAGGCCTTCCTCCCCGCCCATTTTCGCCAGCACGCGGCCTCTGGGATCGACAACCATGCTCTGGCCGATGAAGTGCATATTCCCCTCGACGCCCACCAGGTTGACGCCGGCCACAAAGGCCAGATTGTCCAACGCCCGCGCGCGCAGGCTCAACTCCCACAGATCCTCGTCCTCGACGATCCAGCCCGCGCTCGCAAGGAGCAGCTCAGCGCCGCGCAGGGACAAGATGCGGGCTACTTCCGGGTAACCGATGTCCATGCAGATCATCGGTCCAATCACGCCGTGGTCCACACGGACAGTATCCACCTCGGGACCGCGGCGGAAGTGCAGAGTCTCATTCATGAACAGGTGGGACTTCGCATATGTGCGCAAGAGCGAGCCTTGCGGCCCGAAGATCGCGAGCGAGTTATAGACCACGCCCGGGATTGCGCGCTTCTCGATGAAGCCGACCACCAGGTAGACGCCGTGCTGGCCGGCGGCGCGGGCAAGTTGCTGCATGGGTTCGTCATCGGCGCCCAGAGCCAGCTCAATAAGCCTGTCCCCGAGCAGTTCTGGGTTACAGCCAGTGAGGCATAGCTCGGGGAAGATTACCCAGTCGGCATTCTTGCCAGCGGCTTCTGCTGTCACGCGCATGACCAGGTCGAGGTTTGCCGTGATTGCGCCCAGCTGGGGCTCCACCTGGGCCAGTGCCAGTGTCAATTCCCTCGTCATCCGATACGCTCCCTTCTCTATCCAGAAGCAGGGTCTTGGGAACTACTACGCAAGCCCAAGAGGCTCTCAATGTCCCTACGTGACAGCATCTTGCGTTCGATTGTTCACCTTCAACTCATTCACGGCTGCCCAAGCCGCCTCCACCTCAGAGATTCCCACCATCAAGACCAGTGTCCTGCAGCCAACCCCAGTTCTAGTGCCCCCAATAACTACTGGCAAGGCTTTGACTCCGTGGAGCCAACGGGACGCGTCGATCTCGGTTACCACTTGCCCCGGCAGAGGCATCATGCCGCAAGGGTGGCCGTGGACGCGATCTACGGTGAGTCATTCGACGCCCATCCCTGGATGATTCTATCCTGGCTGACTGGCGCGTATTCATCCAGCGTCATTGGTGCTATGAGTTGGATCCCAAGTGAGAGTGGCAAGAGCAAGTGATCGCCGATTCCGCCTCCTCGTCGGGCGCCGACAAGGCAACCTGCGTTTCCGTTCCTGTCGAGTGTGGTACCAGTCTTGATCATCATGTCGCTTTCGCCCATGCGTTGGTATGCTCTGTGAGATCCTCTCCTGAGGAAGCGAGCCATCGGTCTCGGCTGTGGTCGCAGCACGACAACTCCGAAATCTCGCCTTTTCGATACCTTGGGGCTGGGCGGCATGCAGCTGATTCCCCGTGCGAGGCGGACGCTCTGCCGCGGCGGAAGTGACCCGACCGCAAGTGCTTGCAGAAGAGGTCGACAATTACTCGCGGCGGTAAGGTAGACCGAATCCAAGTGGAGCACCTATTCGTTTGCGAAGCTGCTCTTTCGACAACACAACCAGGACAATAATCGTCACAGAACAGGGGAACATGCTAAGAAAGAAACTGGGCAGCTGTACTCCGGTGGCTTGAAGCCTGAGTTGTAAACCTTCGACTCCTCCAAAGAGAAAAGCTCCCAATACAGCGCGATCAACTCGCCACATGGAGAAGTTCACAAGCTCGATAGCTACTCAGTCGCGACTCGCAGTTAGTCCGGGCGTCCATACTGACAGAAAGGCCGAACACGGCGGGGCTCTCGACTAGGTCGAAGCGCTTCGGCAGGCGGAATACGCTTGATTCTGAGACAAAGTAGCCTTCCTGGTCGGCCGTCCCGCCCCGGCGAGAAGGCGGTGGAAGTCCAGCCTTGACCATCGGCGGTGGACATGACCCCCGATGATCAGGGGACATTTCATTCCGATGATTTGGGAACATTCCTAGACAATGTTGACACCGAACGGCGTGAAGAGCCATGCCAGTTGGCGGGCGGCCTTCTCTGGCTGGGCCAGAGTCAGACGGACGATCTGGTTGCCTATCGCCTCGGGCGGGCGGTCCAGAAGTGCCGGCGCTTCGACGCCTGCGGCTCCAGCCCTTTCTCCCCTTCCAGCTGGTATTGTTGGTACCACCGGCAGAAGCTGCTTCGCGGCACGTCCAGTTCGGCCAGGGTGCGCCCGACGGTCAGGGCGGAGTGCTCAATCAGGTCGATGACCTCCCGCTTCTCGGCCGGCAACCGGCGGATCTTCTGTCCCACGGCGGTTCCTTGCCCGGCAAGCTTCTTTGAGTACGCGGTTCTTCGGCGACGGCTCGGCCACCAGTTGCTTCAGCTGCTCAAGCTCCGCCCGCATGTCGTTCACCCGCCGGCTGTCCGCCCGGGGCCCCTTTCCCGCCTCCAGGAAGTCCTTGCTCCAACGTTAGTAGAGGTTCGACGGGATCCCCTCCCGGCGGCACAGGGCAGCAATGCTGGCCTTCGCCCCGCAAGCCCTTCCATGAAGATCCGGCTTCTCGGCCATTCTGCCTACCGTTTCGCCATCCTAGTGCCGAGAAGTGTGTCTTAGCAAATCGCTCCCGATGTCCCAATTGGCCTGACGACATACACCCCCAGTTTGACCCGCTCCTGCTGACACGATACATGGGCCTGGAATTCCCGCAATTCCTACTGTCCGGGGTCGCTATCCCGTTTGCTTCTCCACGGCAGTAGACGAAATGGCAAAGAGAACACGTAGCTAAGCACGGATGGCTGGATGATCAGCCGGATAGCTTGGATGACCTCCTTAGGCAACAGGTAGATCTTTGCGTCCCAAACCCCCATCTTGCCCCTGATGACAAGTTGGTCTTTCTCCGTCTCGATCCCAATGATCAGGACCTCCAGATCGCCCGTGGGGTGCACGAATCTAGCCATGCAAACAACTCTCCACATCGTTATGTTGACATGATGGATGCCCAGTCGCTTGGATGACTTGATTCATGGCAAGCGCACTAGCAGGCCGCGGAGGAGCCCAGGGTTTCGATGGGTGGGGTGAGCAAGAGCTACACTGCCGCGTAGAGTCTCGCCGGGGCGGCAGGAGGCGCCAACCAGGCGCGGATGTATCTGCTACTCG
>JBBAAB010000183.1:0-3918 GCA_041658445.1 Thermoleophilia bacterium | reverse complement strand
TTTGCCGCTCTGGTCTATTCCTTCGAAGGTTATGAAAGGCATCGGCCGCCCCGGCCTAGGACGCCGCCTGGGACTTCTTGGCCGCCCGCTTTTTTTTGTATTCCTCTTTAGTGGGACAATCGGGATCCAGACAGAGCTCCCACGGACGCCGTCCCTTGGTGATTATCTTGACTTTCGGCGAGTTGCACTCAGGGCACTCCTTGCCCATATTTACAATACTTCCCATCTGTGGTAGCGGGTAGGTGGTGTTACATTCTGGATATCCTTCGCAGCCGACGAAGCGCTTCTTGGTCTTCTTGGAGCGGATGATCCGCAGCTGCTTACCGCAGTTGGGGCAGGGGCCGACCAGCTTGTCCTCCTGAATCCCCTTTACTATGACGCCGGCGAGGGCTTCCTTGTTCTCCTCCAGCGAAGTATAGGCCAGATGCAGAAGCTCGCGCGAACGCTTGACCACGTCTTCCTTGGTCGTCGCTTCCTCGGCAATGGAGTTCATTTCTTCCTCGAGCTCGGCGGTCATCTGCGGCTTGGTGATGCGGTCGGCGTAGGTGTTGAGCGCCTGCACCATGGCGATGCCCGTCTCAGTTGGCTCTACCGGCGTGTTCTTGATGTAGCCACGATCGTACATATTCTGGATGATGCTGTGGCGCGTGGCCTTGGTGCCCAGTCCGTTCTCCTCCATCAGCTCGATCAGCCGGCCCTGGCCGAAGCGGCCAGGCGGCTGGGTTTCTTTCTGCTCGTCGTATACTTTCATGACCTTGATCTCTTCGCCCTCGTCCAGACGCGGCACTTCGCTGTCCTTGCTGCGGGCGTAGGGGTAATAGGCGAGCCATCCTTCCTCGACGATGCGGGAACCCTTGACCACGAACGGCTCTTCGCCAATCGAAAGGTCAACGCGGTTGCTCTCGGAGACCGCATGGTCACCCAGCGTCGCCAGAAAACGCCTTGCCACCAGGAACCAGATTTTCCAGTGGGCGTCGTCCATTTTGTCGCCGGGACCGGGAACTCCCACCGGATATATCGGCGGGTGATCAGTCGTCTGTTTCTTGCCCCGGGTGGGTGTCAGTTCATCGCGGGCCAGCAACGCGCTCGCGTGCTGACCCAGCTCAGTGCTGTTCTTTAACTCGGTGAGCAGCTCCCTCAAATCCAGTGAGGCTGGATAAACAGTATTGTCCGTACGCGGATAGCTGATGAAACCGCCCAGGTACAGGTCCTCCGCCAGGCGTATGGAGCGGGCCGCCGAAAAACCCAGAGATGTAGCAGCCTTGGTGTAGGCGGTAGTGTTAAATGGCGCCGGTGGCTGCAGCTTCTTGCTGGTCGACTTGACGCCGGTAACGGTGCCGGTTCCGGCGGCGCTGGACTTCTTGAGCGCCGCGTCCGCCTCGGTCTTGTCCAGAAAGCGCTCGGTCTTGTGCTGGCAGGTGAATGTTCCCTGTGACGAATCGACGTCCGCGAATATCTGCCAGTAAGGTACGGCGATAAAGGCACGCCGCTCCAGCTCGCGCTCAGCGATCAGGGCCAGCGTCGGACTCTGTACCCTGCCCACCGACAGAAACTGGTTGCCCAACCTCGATGTGGCGAGGGATATGAACCTCGTCAGCGTGGCGCCCCATATAAGATCTATGTCCTGCCGCGCCTCGCCAGACTTGGCCAGAGGTATGGAAAGGTCGGTCGGATTGGCGAAGGCGTCGGTGATTTCCTCGTTGGTCAGCGCGGAAAAGCGTGCCCGCCTGACGCCCTCGGCGAGACTGGCTTTGGCCTCTATTATCTGCTCCAGGGCCTCCAGACCGATGAGCTCGCCTTCACGATCGTAATCAGTCGCGATAATAACCCGGTCTGCGTCCTTCGCCACTTTTTTCAGCGCGTTGACAACCGATTTGGCCGATGGCGCCTTGATAAGTTCGGCGTCTATGAGCTCGCGTGGCTCGACCTTGCGCCAATCTGAATATTCCGGTGGATACTCCAGCTGCAGGATATGGCCTTTTAGCCCAACGCAGGTATATTCTTCTGAATCGCTGGAGAAAGTGTAGATGGGAACCTTGTAATACGCGCCCACCTTGGCCTTGCCACCGCTCAAAATTGCGGCGATTTTTTTCGCTGCTGTGTCTTTTTCAGTAACTATTAGTTTCAAGATTGTCCTTCTATCGATTCCGGGCAAGGCTGGTTTATAGCATATTGCGGTAAAAGATGTCGATTTTATATCCTCGGACGATATCACAATCGGCCGCTGGCTCTCGTACTTTACCCTAAATAACGGAATGCATGCAGCAAGGACGTCCGTCAGTTGCTGGGTATCCGGGCAGGGAGTGCTTACGGGACAGGGGTAACAGGTATCGACGTACCGGGACTGCCCGGGACAGTGCTGGTCTGCGGTGTTACCGCCGGCAGCGCGGTAAGCTTGACGATCTCATCCTTGATCAGCGAAGCGTTGGAATCATTCGGGCTCAGCTCCAGAAAGCGGTTCCACGCGAGTATTGCGGTCTGGTTCTGACCGGCCGATTTAGCCGCCTGACCCAGCATGAAAAACGCATACGCATTTGTCGGCGCAGCCTGCGTCGCCTGGCTGAGCACCTTGACGGCGGCCTCGTTATCGCCTTTCTTCATTTCTGTTCTGCCCAGCAAGAGCATCATGTCGATGTTCTGGGGTGAGACTGCGAGATACTTGTTGTAATAAACGATGGCGTCATCATAACGTCCGACATCATCGCCGCCATAAAGGTTGGCCAACGCCAGCATGGAGTCCTTGTCCTGGGGGTTCTGGTTGATCAGATCCTTAAAGTAGGCCTCGCGGTCCTCAAGGGAGCTGTCGGAAGAAATGGAGCCCTGATTGCTGCCGGAGCAACCCGAGAACAGGTTGCCCGTAGTAGAGCCGACCCCGAGGAATACGGTGCCCAGCGCGAACATGATCGCCAGAATTATGGCAAACCAGCGTGTCCAGCGATTAATTCTTTTCCTGTCCATCAACATAATCTGGCTCTCAGTCTTGTGGATAAACCCGGAACATTATAGCGGAAGGTTGGCAGACTGTGGTAGGAATGCATGCCCGCCTCTTCATGACGATGCCTGTCGGGCTTACTCTGTTTGCCTGTATCCTGAAAAAAAGAAGGGCCCCCGAAGGGCCCTTCGTAACGTTCTTGATATGCTTGCCTTTTACCGGGCGCCGGCCATGCTGCGGGTCGGACGTCTTCGCGGACGCCGCCGCTTGCCGGAGAGCGCGCCGCCGTTATAAGCGAGCTTGTGCACCTTTCTTGCCTCCCGGTCGGGGCTTGGGACCACGCGGTAATCGTAGTCAAAACCCTCGACGTCCTCGCAAGGCAGCGTGGTGCCGATGAGCCCCTCGATCTCGCGCAGGGTTGAAGTCTCCTCCGCCGACAGAAAGCTCAACGCGGTGCCGTCGTTTCCGGCGCGCGCCGTGCGGCCGATGCGGTGGACGTAGTCTTCAGCCTTGTTGGGCATGTCGAAGTTGATAACATGTGAAATATTGTCAACGTCGATGCCTCGGGCTACGATATCAGTTGCGACCAGAACGCGGTACTTCCCGCTTTTAAAACCGTCGAGCGCCTGCTGGCGCTGGCCCTGGCTGCGGTTTGAATGAATGGCCACTCCCCTGATGCCCTTGCGGGAAAGCGTACGGCAGACACGGTCGGCGCGGTGTTTGGTGCGCGTGAAGACGAGGACCCTGTCCAGGTCCCGCTCCTTGAGCAGCTGCACCAGCAGGTCTCCCTTTTGTGTGCTGCCGACCGGATACACAGACTGCTCTATCGCCTCGATCGGCGTGGCACTCGGGCTGACCTCGATGCGCATGGGATTGTTCAGCGCAGAGCCCAGGACGCCCAGTACCTTGTGGGACATCGTGGCGGAGAAGAGCAGGTTCTGGCGCTTCTCGGGACAAAGATTGATGATACGCCTGACATCAGGCCA
>JBBAAB010000182.1:0-3954 GCA_041658445.1 Thermoleophilia bacterium | reverse complement strand
AGGGGCTGAGGGTAAATCTGAAAGCCGGGATGACGGCCCAGGCCCGGATCATCCTCAGGACAAAACCCATTTGGCGGTTCCTGCTAGAAAAACTGGACTTCCTGAGATGATGAAAACGGCATTGGGGATCCTCACCCTGGTCATTCTGTGTCCTACCCACCTTCCTGCAGAATTGGTCTTCGAACAATGGGAAGCCGCTCTTTCCGAACGCGACCCCGGCTTTCGTCAAGCCCAGGAGACCTCCCTGCAGGAACTCCAGTCCGGCCTGGCCACACGGAACTCCTGGCTCCTGACGCCTCGCGCTCTCTGATCTCGTGAACCGGATTTCTTTCCCGATATGTATGTGTAGGAATCAAACGGGGGAAGGATTCGGAGAGCGGGATAAACGGTCGACAAACCTCCTGCTCTCCTATCCAAACATCAACATCATCATTATCGCCAGCCTGGAAGAACCGGGCAAGAGCTTTCGAGCAGGTCCGAGCGGGGCTGGAGTGTCCGAACTGCGGCGGCAGATGTTTTTACCGCCACGGATGCTACGAGAAGAACCACGGACCGTGCAAACTGTTGATCTTGCGGGTCCTTTGTATGGTCTGCGGGGTTACCCACGCCCTGATCCCCGAGCAAAGCCTTCCTCAGACGAGCCAAGATGCCGGATTGGTAACGACTTACCTGGGGGACCGGGCCCGAGGATCTTCCCGCCGCCAAGCCGGATCGGACATCCTTGCGATGGGCTTTGCCGAGAAGACCTTGAAGAACTTGGAGCATGGGTTTGCCCGGTGCAGCCATAACTTGGCGACGTTGCTGGTCGTCACTCTCCCGCCTGTCCTGAATCTGCTGACAGTCGCCGGGTTGTTCGGGATAGAGGCCGGGCCCCGAGCCCTGCTCGAACTCAACCGGCTGGCTCTTGGTCGCAGGGTCAACGCCGCATTCAACTCCCGATCTTCCATCCTGGTGTTCCACGACCGCAAACCGAGAAACCCGATTCCACACAACTTGGGTCCTGCCCGGTTCTCTCGGGTTCCACCAGACTCTTCCTGACCCCCAAGGAGGAGAGAATGAAGGACAAAATCGAGCTGACCGAGCGTCAGCAAAGGATCTGTGACTTCCGGTACGGCGTCATCGCCGAACTGGTGTTCAGCCATGTCGAGGCCGCCGAGCGATCGAGGTTGATCGCCCAGAAGGCGGCCAGAAACTGGCAGATCCCGTATTCCAGCCGGACGACGATCACCACCTCGTGCATCCGCAAGTGGGTGAACGCCTACCATCTTCTCGGCCGGGTGGCCCTGATCCCAAAGATTCGTAAGGACACCGGAGTGAGCCGGGTGCTCACCGACGCCGACAAGGAGGCGATCTTGAAGCTGCTGGAGGAGAAGCCCCAGCTGTGTGCAACGGTGGCCGTCAGGGTGCTCCAGCGGGAGGGGAAACTGGTCAAGAATGTCTCTCGTTCAGCCCTGTCGCGGTTCCTGCTCGCCAGCGGCGCCGGTCGGGCCGAGCGGGCCATGAGCAAGAGCAAGGACCAGGTGCTTCGCTACAACTTTGCGATGCCGCTGGAATGCGTGCAGGTCGATGCCATGCATTCCTTCCAGGTGCCGGACTTCAAGGGTGGGCTGAGCAAGGCCATTCTGATTGCGTTCATCGACGATGCCACCCGGCGAATCGTCTACTCCCGGTTTTGCTTCACCGAGAATGCCCTGGAGTTTGAGCGCGGGATCTTCCACGTCCTTCAGGCCCACGGTCGCATCAGGAGGCTCTACACCGACAACGGATCAACCTTCGTCTCGGACCAGACCCAGCGCATCCTCGACGGCCTCGGGATACCGCTTATCCACTCCCGCCCTGGTATCCCCAAGGGACGAGGGAAGATCGAGCGGTTCTTCCGGACGGTGAGAACCCAGTTTGAGGCAACCTTGAATCCGGCGGACATCAAGGGCATCCACGATTTGGACCAGCGGTGGCGGACCTGGCTGGAGAGCGAATACCACCGCACGGGCCACTCGGGCTTGCACGGTCAAACGCCCCTGGAAGCCTGGATGGCGGGAACCCGACACATTCTGCGCCTGGACCCCACCATCGACCTCCACGAAGCCTTCTGCCACCAGACCGAACGCTCCGTGGGGTCCGATGCCACCGTCAGTCTGAACGGCACCGACTACGAGGTTCCCTCGGTTCTGCGCGGCCGCCGGGTCAAGCTTCGGGTCAATCCGCTGGACGATCTTCCGCTGGTCCGGGTGTGGTTTGACGGCGTGGACTATGGAATGGCCCGGAGGGTCGATGAGCGTTCCAATGCTCGAACGAAGAGGATAATGGACTCAGACGCACCATCCCAGACGGCCCTGAGATCCTCGGCCGCCATTGGAGGCCTGTGATGGATACCCAGCAGGAAGTCCTGTCCTTCTTCAATATGCGCACCGATCCCTTCGGCCGCGACATCGACACTGTCCGGCTGTTGAAGCTTCCCAGCGTCGCCGAGGCTCTGGGCAACTTGGAGTTCTTCTGCCAGCGCCGGGGCATCGGCATCCTCACCGGCAAGTCCGGGAGCGGGAAGTCGTGCCTCCTGCGACTGCTGACCTCGGGACTCCCCACGGGGCTCTACCACCCGGTGTACCTGTGTCACTCCACCGTGTCGGTGGGGGAGTTCTACGGTCATGTGGCCACGGCCTTCAACCTCCAGCCCAAGGGTCGCCGGGCCAGTCTGTTCCGAACCATCAAGGACCATGTGGTGGCCCTCCACCGGACAAACCGGGTCCATCCTATTCTGATCATCGATGAGGCCCACTGCCTGTCCAACGACATTCTGGTCGAACTGCGCCAGTTGCTGAACTTCCAATACGACAGCGAAACCTGCCTGAGCATCCTCTTGTGCGGCCAGGACGATCTGATGGCCCGGCTCAAACTGTCCATCCTGGAACCTTTGGCCAACTCGATCACGACCACGGTCTTCATGAAACCCCTGAACCAGAACGAGACCGGTGCGTACCTGGAAGAACGCCTCAAGCTGGCAGGAGCCAGGGCGGACCTATTCAGCCAGCCGGCGGTCCGGGCCATCCACAACTCCTCGCACGGCGTGATGCGATCGATCAACGCAATCGCCAGCGGGGCTCTGGTCAAAGCCTGGCGGATCAAAGCCGACACCGTGGAAAGCGAGCTCGTCACCGCTCTGACCGGCGAGGGGTGAGCCGACTGCCCCAACCTGCCAGCGTTTATCTGAGCCCGGGAGTTCTTGTGATTCCTGGGCTTTTTTGTGCCTACCGACCGGACAACCTCAAATCGGGAGTTGTGATTGTTCTCAGGGTCCGGTGATCATGCTGAAAGCGAGAGTCTCGGAGTGCTATCCGACCCATCGTGGGAAAGGAACGAAGGAATGCCGGGGAAAAGAGGGCGAGCGGCTACAGTAGCTATCGGCAGGTCTACAACGATAGGCACTTCATATCCAGGCAGATAGAAATAGACAAAAGGTTGGCAAGCGAGAGAATGGTTGGTCGACTGAAAAGATAGAAACCCGGCTTTGCTATGCCAACCTTCTTGAGAACACAAAGGAATATTTCGACCAACACTATGCCAAGATCGACTCATATAGAAACAAGATCTCCAGCTACGACGAAATCAAGAACTGTCAGATCGAAATCGTTTTCTACGTCGAGTACAACATCATGTTTCCGAGTTTTTTTGTTCGTGACTCAGGCCCGATGACGGCTGTCTTCCCACACAATGATATCGAATTCATTAACTACCTCCGTACCAAAGACAAAGTCTCGGGAGTACTTTTCCATTTTGATAGCGGGTCAGCCACAATGCCGAGTGTGGACCAGTTCATCTTGATTTCGACTAGCAACTTGGCGGAATACATGGTAAATGACGCCTATGTCTTTGACCTTTCAACAAAGTCGATTCACGATTTTGAAAATCCGATGATGAATTCCGCGTCTTTTGTAGTTCCACATGACATGTAGAAGA
>JBBAAB010000181.1:0-3958 GCA_041658445.1 Thermoleophilia bacterium | reverse complement strand
GGGATGGGCTCTGGAAGCCCATCCCGTCATCCATGATTGCCAATACGACCGTGCACCCACCGTTGAAACAAACCTCCGGGCGTGTACCAGACAGACGGCTCCAGCCAGGCAACCCCGCGGCACATGAAAGAGATCGCTTACCGCTGCTTCCTTCCGGACCTGACGGGTTTCACGACGTTCCATTGCGCAGGACCTGGCTTTCAACACCGCCGGCAAGGCCACTGGCCCCGAGGATCGGCCCCGAAGGTGGGGATTCAGCCCCGCTGTAGCGGATTGCGGGTACAGGGCACCGCTGGCTCCCCGCCTAGCACGGTCACTAGTATCTTAGTAGAAAAGGGGGGTGGTTGGTAGCCGGGACGCGCAGGAGTAAGAAGCCGTACTCAGTTCAGGTTTGATTGCGAGATTTCGGGGGGTCAGTCCCGGGCAATCACGCGGTAAACAACACCCGGCCCACGGCCGGAATGAAGTCCTTTTTGCGCGACAGGACGCCCGGGATGCGGCAGGTGCCGTCCTTGATCTCACAGGCGGGGAAGGCCTTCTCGATTATCCAGGTTTCCCCGGATGCCAGAACCCGTTCGAACTCCGCGTTCAGCGGGTTGGTCACCAGCATGACCGTCAGGTCGTAGCCATCTTCCTTGCGCAAACGCTCCAGCTCCGCCAGCAGCTCTTGCTCTCTAACATCAATCTCCGCGCAATCGAGGACCATCATCTGGCCGATTCCCAGCTTCTTCCCGCCGATATCAACCTTGCGGAAGTCGGCCGCGATCAGTTCGGCGGACGTTTTATCACCGATGTTGATGCTGGCGTGCATCAGCTCCCGGCCGTAATCTTCGATGGAGAAACCGGCCAGCCCGGCCAGGCGCTCCGCTATCTCCTGATCGCGGTCGGTGGTCGTGGACAGGGTCAGCATCAGGGTGTCGGAAAGGATGCCTGAGAGCAGGATGCCGGCGATTTCCGCTGGCACATGCACCTGGTGCAGGAACAGCATATCGGCCACGATGGTGCAGGTACTGCCCAGCGGGTCGTTATAGACGTAAATCGGAGCCGCCGTGGATACGTCGCCTACCCGGTGGTGGTCGATTATCTCCAGAATCTCCGCCTCCTCGATGCCGTCGACCGCTTGCGAGAGTTCATTGTGATCCACCAGGATAGTCTTTTTCCGTACCGGATTCAGCAGTTCGGTACGGGTGACGAAGCCGATCAGGCGATCGTCGCTGTCGGCTACCACCGCCGAGCGATAATCTGAATCGAGCACAGCTTTGCGCAAGTCGGAAATCGGCGTGAACAGGCCGACCGTCACCGGCTTTACGTCCATGATCGAAGATACCGGTTCGGACATCAGCAGCAGCTGGACCGAGGCGAATGCCGGATGCGGGGATGAAACAATCAGCACTCCCAGCTCCTCCGCCTTGCGGATAACCTCGGCGGCGGCGCTGATTCCGTCAGTGATGATCAGCGTCGAGCAGCCCGCGTGCAGGCAATCGAGCTGCAGATCCTGCTGGTCGCCCAGAACAACGATATCGCCTTCGTGCATGGTATTTAAAAGAGTTCCCCGCTGCATGGAGGCGATGATTACCCTGCCCTTGAGAGTGTCGGCCTTGCCGGCGTTGGTGATCATCCGGCCGTCCAGGGTCTTGATGAAGATATCAAGGCTGATGGGGGCGTTGGAGAGGTCCATGAGGCCGGCGCTCGCCATGTGGAACTTGGCGATATCCCTGAGACCCAGTATGCCCAGCACCCTGTCCGTATCATCAACGACCGGCACCGTCCTGACGTCCTCCTCGCGGACAAGCCGGTCCAGCGCGTGCACCGAATCGCGCTCGTATATCGCGATAGGCTTATGCAGCTCCAGATCGCTAACCGTCGGTGTCAGGCTCTCCACTTCAACCGGCACCGGGACGCCGAACCTGTCCAGCACGAATTTCGTTTCCTCGTTGATGCTGCCGGCCCGGGCAGGAGTGAAGACAAAACGCTTGTCTGTCAGGTTCTTGAAGAGCGCGTACCCGATCGCCGAGCAGACGGAGTCAGTGTCCGGCGTCGCGTGCCCGATCACGTAAACATTTCTTTTTTTTGTTGGAGGAGAGGCTATTTTCATACTCGTATTCTGCTTGTTGATAGAGGACGCGGACGGATCCTGGGGAGAAAAGCAGACGGACCTGCGTGGATATTTACTGAAGGGACAGTCTTTTGTGATGTTAGCAGGCTGGTTTTCCAGCGTCAATAAATCAGGGGCGCCCGGTCATCGGCGCTGATGTCCGCGCCGGTGTATCCCACCATGCGATCGACCACTCCGCTCCACTCAGCCTTGGTGTGCAGAGCCACCGGATAAAGCGCGTGGCACTTGGAGCAAAGCTGCTCGTAGGTCGCCTTGGAAGCGTCGGCGGATGGCACCCGGGGACGCTTCGCCGGCGGCGGTATAGTCGTCTTCTCGGCCGGTGGCCCGCCCGGTTATGCCGTGCCCAGTACCTTCCCCACCGCCGGGATGAAGTCACGTTTGCGCGACATGACGCCGGGGATGCGGCAGACACCTGCTATGATCACGCAGCTGAAGGCTTTCTCGATGATCCAGGTCTCGCCAGAGGCCAGCACGCGCTCGAACTCCGCGTTCAGAGGGTTGGTCACCAGCATCACGGTCAGGTCGTAGTTTTTCTCGCGGCGCAGGCGGTCCAGCTCCTCCAGCAACTCGGCCTCGCGCAGGTCGATCTCCTCGCAGTTGAGCACCATCATCTGGCTGATGCCCAGCTTTTTGCCGCCCAGCTGCAGTTTGCGGAAGTCGGCAGCGATCAGTTCGGCAGCCGTTTTGCCAGTGATGTTGATGCTGGCCCGCAGCAGCTCCTCACCGTATGCCTCCAGGCTGACACCGGCCAGCTCCGCCAGCTGCGATGCCATCTGCCGGTCCGGTTCGGTGGTGGTCGACAGCGTCAGGATCAGCGTGTCAGAAAGGATGCCCGAGAGCAGGCAGCCCGCGATCTCCGGTGGAATCTGCACCTGGTGCAGGAACATCTCCCGGGCGACGATGGTGCAGGTACTACCCAGGGGGTCGTTAAGCACATAGATAGGTGAGGTTGTGGAGATATCGCCGACCCGGTGGTGGTCGATTATCTCCAGAATCTCCGCCTCTTCGATACCATCGACCGCTTGCGAGAGTTCATTGTGATCCACCAGGATAGTCTTTTTCCGTACCGGCTCCAGCAGGTCGGTACGGGTGACAAAGCCGATGAGGCGATCGTCGCTGTCGGCGACGATCGCCGAGCGATAATCCGAATCGAGCACCTGCCGGCGCAGCTGGGCTATGGAGGTGTACAAACCTACCGTCGCCGGCTTCAGCTCCATGATCGAGGAGACCGGCTCTGACATCAGCAGCAACTGCACTGACGCGAAGGCCGTATGGGGCGAGGAAATAGTGAGTACGCGCTTTTCCTCGGCCTCCCGCATGATGTCGGTACCCACCGGGGTGCCGTCGGTGATGATCAGCGCCGAGCAACCGGAACGGATGCAGTCCAGCTGGATATCCTGCTGATCGCCTACGACAATGATGTCGCCATCGCCCATCATGTTCAGCAGCGTGCCCCTCTGCATGGAGGCGATCATCACCCGGCCGCGGATGGCGTCATCCTTACCGGAGTTGGCAATCACGCGGCCATCGACTGTCTTCAGAAAGATATCGAGGTTGATGGGGGTTTGCGAGAGGTCCATCATACCGGCGCTGGCGGTATGGAACTGGGCGATGTCCCTGAGGCCGACGATGCCACGCACGCGGTGCGAGTCATCGACCACCGGCAAGGTGCGGACGCCCTGGTCGCGCATCATCTGAGCCAGCGCGTGAACGGAGTCGCGCTCGCGAGCGGTAATGGGCCGGTGCAAATCCAGGTCGCTGACGGTGGGACTCAGGCTCTCCACCTCCACCGGTACCGGTACGCCAAATCGCTCCAGAATGAATTTCGTCTCCTCGTTGATG
>JBBAAB010000180.1:0-4021 GCA_041658445.1 Thermoleophilia bacterium | reverse complement strand
ACCAGGACCCACTGGGCCTCGGGCAGCATCTTGGCCGCTGTCTCGAGGCTGCGGGGATGGTACTCCTGGTCACCTGTCCGACCTCGGCGCGCGGCCACGAGCTCATCCACTTTTGCCAGGGCCGCTTGGGCCGAGGTCGCATCCGTACCGCGCACGACGATGATGAGGTCATCATTACCGGCGGCATCGGCTTCGGCAACCAGCAGGCTGCTCTGCGCCAGGAGCTCCTTGTTGGCGCCGGTGCCCATGACGACTCCGGCGTCAAGGATGCCGGGCTGTTCCGTCAGGGCGCGCTGCAGCTGCATGAGGACGATTGAATCATAATAGGCGCCCGAACGAACTTCAGCCTTGGTTACTGCCATCGGGCCTCTCTTCTGCCGGACACGCGCGGCCGATCCGTCCAGGCTTGTGGGATGCCGACTGGTTTCCCTCCCCCTTCCTCGCCCTGGTACGGGGGAGTTCCTTGTAAAAGCAGTACGCCCCTTGGCTATCAAGCAGACCGGCTCGATGCCGTGCCTAGGGTCACCCTGGAAATGCTCGGGGGCCTTGGGCATGCGGCACAACAGCGAGCGCAAGCTAGGCAGTCACCTCATCAGGCACGGCCATCATCTTGTTGGCCCAGACCACTTTGTCGGGCACGTCGGAGCTGAGCGCCAAACCCACCACTAGGTTCTATCTTCGCCGCACAAACTTCTGGCTGGTCTAGGGTCTGCTGGTCGCGGCTTCATGTCCTTTGGGTAGCCTTGGGGCAACGGTTCGAAAGCGCGACCGTTCAAGGTGTACTCTTCGCGAGCATCTGGTCCCGGGGGTTCCAAACGCACGATTTGGACTTCCTACTGGAAGGTCCCTTAAGTGATAGTCAAGTATATTCATTCTGACTTGACGAATCAAGCTGTTGCTCTGATCTGCCCAACCGAAATGTGCATACGGTCCCTGACCAATCCGCATCTCGGGCGGTCATGGACATCGTGTGAAGGCACGACATCTCGGGCCGTTGGTGCCGATGCGCGATGTCTTGGCACCGCGACGTGTGAAATGTCTGACCAACATGCCGCATGAGATTCACCCAAGCTGCGGAAGAGCCACTACGTCGGCGTAGCCGCAACCCAACTGAAGGCCGAGAGCGAGCACAGACGACTGAGTGTGCTAGGATTCGCCATGGTTGGCGTCCATCTGCCAGACTGCAAGGCACCTAATACCTCGACGCATGGCCGAAGGGACCAGGTATCTGCCTTGGACTTGTCAAGGTCGTCTATCCTCTTGCCCGCAGCGCGGCGGGGTGAGGATGCCTGTGGTCAGGCGTACCCTGTGGTCTCCGGGTTTTCCCAGGACGCTCCCCTGCGAAACACCGATGCCTGTCGGCGGCGACCTCCGCCAGGGAGCCTCGCCTCAACGCCAGTGCACTGAACCAGACATTCAGAATCCGCCGCACCGTGATCGAGACCTCCGCCGTCCCGACGCGGAGGTGATCGGTAGGGGTGACGGGGAAGAGCGGGAAAGTTGAACTGAGACCTGGCCAGATCAAAGAGGGGTTGTCTCTTCGCGACTCCTCCTTGATCTTCAACGACGGGTTGCTGTCCGAGCACACTCAGAGCGAAGCGGAGTCAATGTGAGGAAGTTATCCCTTTCCCTTCAGCAGATGCCGCAGGCGAACATGCCTGCTCCGGATGTGCCCCTAGGCAGGCCCGAGCTCCCGTCCCTGGATTTCCTGCGCTCACTGTCCGAGGAGTTGGGACTGTCTGTGAGCGACTCGGATCTGGGAGCTTACCGTGAGCTGATGCGTGGTCCCCTCCTGTCGTTCGAGGTGGTGGCCGCGGCGGACCAGCCAACGCTTGCGGTCCGCTACCCGCGGGAGGACGTGAGGCCGCCAAGGCCGGACGAGAACCCCCTCAACGCCTGGTACTGGAGGTGCTCCATCAAGGGGAAGGCGGATGGACCTCTGCGAGGCAAGCGGGTGGTCGTCAAGGACAACATCTGCGTCGCCGGCGTTCCGATGATGAACGGCTCACGGGTCATGGAAGGCTACGTCCCGGATGTGGATGCCACCGTAGTGACCCGGGTGCTAGACGCCGGAGCCGAGATCGTCGGGAAAGGGGTCTGTGAGCACCTGTCCTTTGGCGGCAGCAGCTTCACCTCGGATACCGGCCCGGTGCGGAATCCTCACAACACAAGCCGCTCGGCGGGGGGGTCCACCAGCGGCCCCGCCGCATTAGTAGCCTCCGGGGAAGCCGAGTTGGCTTTGGGAGCGGACCAGGGTGGCTCGGTCCGCATACCCAGCGCCTGGTGTGGCGTCTATGGTATCAAGCCAACCTATGGCCTGGTTCCCTACACAGGGATCTCATCGGCAGAACTAACCCAGGACCATGCCGGCCTCATCGCTGACACAACCATCGACCTGGCCCTTGTGCTGGAGGCTGTCGCCGGGGAAGACCATCTGGACCCCCGGCAGCCCCGGTGCCAACCAGAGGCCTACAGCCGTGCCCTGACCGGCGAGGTGAAGGGGCTGCGGGTTGGGGTGCTCGAGGAGGGTTTCGCCTGGCCAGACACATCGGAGGGCGATGTGGACGCTGCGGTGCGCGAGGCTGCTTCTCGCCTAGCTCACCTCGGGGCGGAGGTGAAGAGCATATCCATTCCCCTTCACCGTCAAGCACATCACATCTGGCGTGTCGTCGCCGTGGAGGGCCGGACTGCCCTGATGTTCAGGGGCCGGGGGACGGGCACCAACTGGAAGGGGTACTACACCCTCAGTCTGCTCGAGGCTTATGCCCGCGGATTCCGCGACAGACCCCACCTCTTCTCAGAGACCATTAAGTTTCAGATCCTCCTGGGGGAGGCGATGCTGCGCCGATATGATGGCCGCTACTACGCCCGGGCCCAGAATCTGGCACTGCCTCTCAGGCAGGCCTACGACGAGGCCCTGACATCGGTCGACGTGCTCCTCCTGCCCACCACGCCGATGAAGGCCACGGCCCTGCCGGACCCGAAGGCATCGTGGGTGGAAAGCTTTCCCCGCAATCTGGAGATGACCCCGAACACCGCAGCGTTCAATGTCACGGGGCACCCTGCGCTCTCGGTCCCATGTGCGCTTTCCCACGGCCTGCCTGTCGGCATGATGTTGGTCGGCCGGTTCTTTGATGAGTCGACCCTCCTGCGTGTGGCACATGCCTGCGAAACAGCGGGGATCTACCCGGTCAAACGTCCGGGTACGGCCTAACGCTCACCTGCTCGAGATGGGTCGTGTTTCCTCCCGGACGACTGTCTGAGTCAATCGGGGAGTCTGGCTCATGCTCGACGGTTGCAGCGTGTCGTGCTTTCTCACTTCAATGAACGGGCGCCACGTGACACGGACCAGGCTCGGTAACCAGCGATGGCAGGGGCTCCATCAGCCGCGATATTGTCTCAAGGCTGCCGGCCCTGACCGCAGGCCCGCCCACCGGTTCGGTAGACTGACCGAATCGTGCCCTCAGGCGTACTAGACGACGCCAGCCTGGTGCCAGGCGCTCACCTCGTCCGCCGTGTAGCCCAGCAGGTTGACAAGCACTTCCTCTGTGTGCTGCCCGAGGGTAGGCGGCGCGCGGAAGACACGCGCAGGGGAGGTCGGGATGCAAAGGGGCGATCCGATCATCGGCACGCGTCCGGCGGTCGGATGATCGACCTCGGTCCGCATCCCGCGCGCCACGACTTGCGGATCGGCGAAGACCCGGTCGACGCTATTGATGGGAGCCGCCGGAATCCCGATCGACTCGCACAAGTCGATCCAGGCCTGCGCTGGCCGTGTGCGAAACAGCTCGTTCAGCCTTTCGACGACGGCATCACGGTTTTCGACGCGCGCCATGTTCGTGGCAAAGCGCGGATCCTCTGCCCATTCGGCTTTACCCACCCCCTCGCAGAAGCGCTTCCACTGTGAGTCATTGCCCGAGGCAAAGGCGAAATAGCCGTCTTGGGCCCGGAACGACTGGTACGGAACGAGATTGGGATGGCCGTTCCCGTAGCGGGTCGGGGCCTTCCCCGAGATGAGGTA
>JBBAAB010000179.1:0-4024 GCA_041658445.1 Thermoleophilia bacterium | reverse complement strand
GGAAATCTACCCGATGGACAACGGCTACTGGGTAAAGTTCGAATCGTGGAGGATGCGGAAGGAGAGTGACGGATATGGCCGAGAAAATCCTTAGGGTAGGGATTCTGCCGCGTGAGGAGTACAAGGCGCGAACGCTGGCAATTGCCCGGGGGCAGTACCGTCCCCGCCGGGGCGAGCCCAAGGTCTGGTTTGAATCGCTTCGGTCGATGGCACAGGTGCTGAGCGCCGAGAATCAGGAACTGCTTCGGATCATCGCCGAGCAGAAACCGCAGTCACTCAAGGAATTGGAAGCGGCGACCGGGCGGCGCAGCAGCAACCTGTCGCGGACGCTCAAGACGCTGGCACGCTACGGCATCGTCGACATGGTCCGGGCCGAGCGGTCGGTAAGACCGGTCGTCAAGGCGACGGAGGTCCACGTGTCGTTCGGATTGAATCTGTCCCCCCGCTCTGCGGCCTGAAAACAGCTGCAGGTAGCGGCGCTGGAGGAGAAGGGGGATCTCCGGTCCGTCTCCGGTCTTCTTTGCGGTAACGGAGGTGCTGTAAACGTGGAACAGTTCTACGAGGAGTTGCGACATTCGTTCAGCGCCGGCATCGAGATGGAGCCCATCGAGAGCATCGTCGCCGCTCAAGGGCATCGCGACTTCTGGCGGCCTGCGCATGTCCGGTTGATCCTTCTCGCCGAATCGCACATCTTTACGGCCGGGAAGGAAGCGGAGCGTGTGGTACGGACGAATCCGGCGATCCCCGCGGATGTTCCAACCGGGTTCGCGCGCCTCGTGTACTGCTTGGGATATGGCGAGAACGAGTTGCTCGACGAACCCATCGCCGCTCCCCGTAACGGCGCTTGCCCCGAGTTCTGGAAGATCTTCAACGCCTGCACGGCGGCCGGAGCGGATCCCGCGAGCGATGGCAGGGTACTCCGGAGCAGGACACGTCAGACGGCGCGTCTCCGGGCAAAGGTCGGCATCCTTCGGGAGCTTCAAGCGACCGGTGTCTGGCTACTGGATGCGAGCCTCACCGCGGTGTATTCGCCCGGAGGAGGGCGTTTGTCCGATGGTTTGATCAAAACGGCGATCGAGTTGTCTTGGCGACACCATGTTCGGGCGTTCGTTCAAAACGCATCGCCCGAAGGGGTTCTGGTGATCGGACATGGAGTTTGGAACATCGTCTCCCCATGGCTTAGGGATCTTGGTATTCCCGTCGGCGCCACCTTTCAGCCCGGTGCTTGGCGAACAAGGGAGCAACGGATAGCGGCACGGGCACGGCTGAGAAGATGCGTCGAAAACCCGTTGGCCGTTCGGACCCCGCCGGTAGTCGTAGACAGGCCGGTGCAAAGACACCCTCTGCAGGGGAACCGCATGACTTTGACCGGGGAATGGAGGAATGGCATGCCGGAAGCACACACTATTACAGGGGCATCTCCTCCTCAATACACCGACGATCTCCCGGGGAATGTTTACGTGCGCCGATCAAGGGAGGGCAGGCTCCAACTTTCGGAAGGGTTGGTTGATCTCCTTCGCAGTTCTCGCGATAACTACGCATGGCCTTTCGCGAATACAACCGCACAGAGCCAGCAGGAGATCATCGACATTGAGCGATCCGTTGGCGAGTGGATGAATCGCTTGTCGGTGGAGACTGCCCATCAGATCGTAATCCGCGTGTCAAAGTGGGCCGGAAACAGACGTCACAAGTCTGTTGTCAACGCGGACGATGGCGCAAAGGGAGAGATGTTCGAAGCAGTTCGGCTTCTTGCGGGGGAAGACACTTTATCGGCAGGATTGGACAAGCTTTCCAAGGTAAGGGGGATAAGCCTTGTCATCGCAACAAAGGTCTACCGGTTTTGCGCTCCAAGGGTCGGAGCGGCCGTGGACCGCCATGCCTCCTACTTCTTCAATTCACTGCGTCTCATGTCTGGCAACGCTTCACCGGCAAGAAGCACGCATTTCCGGCGCGAGTGGGTGGATGGCAGACATAGAAAATCTCGTTTGGCGACCTTTTCTCCGGCCGTTTTTATAGCCAACCGGACGAAATACACAGCAAGCTACTTGCCGCTTCTCGGGGAAATTGGATCGGCGTTGGATTCGGCTGGAGTTCAGCTCACCTGCGCGGCACTTGGGGGTCAGAGGACCTGGACCCCTGCTGACGTCGAGATGGCCGCGTTCTATTGGTGGGCGCAAAATGGGAGCAAATGAATGGTGCGACAATTCGGATCTCACCCGTTTACGCTTATGGTTCGGTATCGTTCCGCCGGGATGGTGCCGGAAAGATCGAGGAGTATTCCCATTCTCTCCCCCCGGGCGTTCGTGGGAATCGTTATGCCAGTCAGAGTTTCTGCCGGTTCAAACTGCCTGGCGCACCCTCTCATGCTGGTGTCTACGTCATCACGACGGACAACGAACTGAAATGCATCGGTGAGTGCGATAGTCTCGAAGACCGTTTCGGTCCGGGCGGATACGGTCATATTGCGGTACGGAACTGCCACCATGACGGCCAATCGACAAACTGCAAGATCAACTCGCTCATCCTGAAGTCTGTCAAGGCAGGAGGGCGGATAGACGTATGGTTTCATAAAACATCACGACGCAATGCGATCGAGGCCGAGTTACTGGACCTCCTCAAACCGTCATGGAATGGAAACCGTGGAGGTGAGGCGTCCCGGACCCCTGCCCCACGGGAACAAAGGAGAGGACATGTGCCTACTGCTGATGATTTCCGACTTGCTCTCCGGGGAAAATTACGAATGGCCCATAAAGCGGGTCAGGATTCGTTACGGGTGCGCTCGGGTGATCTGCATCGCGAAGTCGGTGGATACCCCGGGCCGAACCACCGAATGCCCTCTTGTTGCCAGGTCATGAGGGGCGAAATGCACAACGGTGACAAGGTGATCGACGAACCCCCCCGCGGTGCAGGAGCAAATCTTGTGATTGAGTACAGGATTCCGAGGCCATAGGGATCGGTTCGAATCCGAGAAGCACCGGTGGCTGCTTTTCCATCCTTTGTTCCCCATGACCATCGACTTGCAGTAGAAGCGGGGGAGGAGCCCGTCGGCCCCTTTCCCTCCTCCCTCGCCGCACGCCGGCGCCGCGTCAGGCCGCCGGGGTCATCTCCCGGACCCCGTCTTCTTCAGGGGAAACCGAGCGAATGGAAGTGTTATAATCTTTCCAGTAAGACAATCCGGGGGGGGGTGCGGTAATGGAGGCATTGTCCACGACGAAGCTGTCGTCCAAAGGTCAGGTGGTCATCCCGGAGGAGATCAGGGAAAGTCTGGGCCTGAAGCCGGGGGCGCAGTTCGTCGTCATGGGATCGGGCGACACCGTTGTCCTCAAGATGATCGTTCCTCCGTCTCCGGAGGATTTCAAGGAGATGCTCCGGAAAGTGCACAAGGAGGCACGTCAGTCCGGGATGAAGAAGCGGGACATCGAGGCGGCAGTACGGAAGGTTCGGGCGGCCCGGTAGTCAGCAGGAGATATTTGCTATCCTTGATTTCGACCAACGCACGGAGGGAATCGATGCGCGTCGTCAACCGGACGCGGGAAATCCTCCTGGGGGACAGGGTGCGGACGGCGAGCACCTTCCTGTCACGCCTTGCGGGGTTGCTCGGAACGGCCGCGATCGCGGAAGGCGAGGGGTTGTGGATCGTCCCCTGCCGCAGCGTGCACACCTTGGGGATGCGGTACCCGATCGACGTGGCGTTCCTCGATGCGCGGGGGGTCGTGGTCGGGATCCTGGAGGCGCTTCCCCCGAACCGGGTCGGCCGCGTCTTTCGGGAGGCCCGCGGGGCGCTGGAGCTGCGCGCGGGGACCCTCGCCGCCACCGGCACCGCGCCCGGCGATCGGCTCGAGTTCGAAGGGGGCGGACCGGCTTGACACCGTCGGCCGGCGACTGCTACATTGTGCCTTAGCACTCTCCTTGCCGGAGTGCTAACTCGTTCGCGGGGAAGGTGAAATGGCTTCCGGGATGGACGATCGCACGACCCGGGTCCTGCGCCACATCGTCGAGGATTACATCGCCACGGCGGAGCCGG
>JBBAAB010000178.1:0-4024 GCA_041658445.1 Thermoleophilia bacterium | reverse complement strand
CTGTGCAGAGTATGCTGCAGCGGAATTATCCGTCCATCCACCTTGGCGCCCACACAGTGATGGCCGACGTCGGTATGGACGGCGTAGGCAAAATCGACCGGGGTGGATCCGGCAGCAAGGCTGATCACCTCGCCCTTGGGAGTAAAGACATAGACCTCTTCCTCAAACAGGTCGATTCGCAGCGTCTTCATGAATTCCTTGGGATCCTCGGTCTCGCTCTGCCATTCCATCATCTGGCGCAGCCAGGCCAGCTTGTCGGCATCCTGCTCCTTGGATTTCTTTGACTGAGCCTGCTCCTTGTAGAGCCAGTGGGCGGCGATCCCATACTCTGCCGTCTGGTGCATCTTCGAGGTGCGGATCTGGATTTCCAGCGGTTTTCCCTGTGGCCCGATCACAGTCGTGTGCAGTGAACGGTACATGTTGAACTTTGGCATGGCGATGTAGTCCTTGAAACGACCGGGCATCGGCTTCCAGAGGGAGTGGATAATTCCCAGGGCGCCATAACAATCCTTGACTGTTTCCACCAGCACACGCATTGCGGTGAGATCGTAGATCTCGTTGAACTCCTTGCCGCGCTTCACCATCTTGGTGTAGATGCTGTAGAAGTGCTTGGCGCGTCCTTCGATCAGTGCCTCAATGCCCACGTTCCCCAACTCGACCTTAAGGTACTCCGCCACCTGGGCTACGTAGGTTTCCCGGTCGGCTCGTCGCTGGGCCACCATCTGCTGAAGTTCGGAGTATTTACGCGGATGCAGCGCTCCGAACGCAAGGTCTTCAAGTTCCCACTTGATGCTGTAGATACCGAGGCGATGAGCCAGTGGCGCATAGATCTCCAGTGTCTCCTTTGCCTTCTGTAACTGTTTCTGCTTGTCCATATAGCAGATTGTCCGCATGTTGTGGGTACGGTCGGCAAGCTTTATCAGGATTACCCTGATGTCCCTGGCCATGGCGATGATCATTTTACGCAGGTTGTCGGCCTGTTCTTCTTCCTCGCTTTTTAGAGAAACCTTTTGCAGTTTGGTGAGGCCATCGACCAGCTCAGCCACCTCATCGCCGAACATTTTGCGGATGGTGTCGACGGTTGTGGGGGTATCCTCGACGACATCATGGAGTAAAGCTGCGGCAATGGTGACGCTGTCGAGTTTGAGGTCAGCGCAGATTCGCGCGGTGCCCAGAGGATGGTAGATGAAATCTTCGCCACTCTTGCGGAAACGTCCCTCGTGCTGGCTGCGCGAATACTGGAACGCACGCGTGATCAGGTCCCGGTTAAAATCGGGATTATATTCAGAGATAGCTTTGAACAGGTCCTGAAGAGCCGCCTCTTCGGAGCCTAGATCACCTTCTCGCTTAGCGACTTGCTCAAGAATTTTAAACACCCCTCGTAAAAGGCTTGTACCTGGTTATATGTAGAGGACCGTTCAAGACTGGTCTTCCCTGGTTCGAGCAAAGTCAACATCGGCTTTCCCGAGTTTTTCTCGATAGAAATCAAAGCCAGCTCCTCAAGTACGCGCAAACATCTTACGACCAGCATCGGTTGGCGAAGATACTTGCCGCCCGCGAGGAGAAGCCTTTCGGTGGTTTCATCGAGGGGCCAGGTTTTTCCCGCTTTCAGGTGCTTGTAGACCTTGGTCAGGGGAGCACGTAAATCGTACTCGTGTTCAAGCACTTTACCTGTAAATTGTACCTCATCGGCACAATAGAATAAATGAATCCATGCATCAGGGGCTTCCGCGATCATAGAAGCAAACGATGATTTTCCTGGAGGAGGATCTATAAAGACCAGGTGATCATGGCAAGCCAGAATGCCTGGATTCGATGAGACGGTAATGAAGTCCATCATGGAAATGGTTTGTCCCGCCTCAGCAGCCAGAAGCGATCTTTCCTTTATTGCATCCTGACTGCACCGGGAACTCATCAGTAATAAGTGTTCGATAGCGCTGTTTGCCACCGGCAGGTCTTGAGATAGAAGGTGGCGTCTGCGGGCGACGTCCGATACCAGCAGAATAACGTTCTGGCCTCCCGAAACTAATTTTGCTACCTGTCCTGGTATGTCACCCAGACCGCGCCGGTCTATCAGCCTGCCTTCCAATTGTTTCCCGAGCGCTTCAAGATTGTCCTGTTTTATTCCAGTTTCATGATTCCAGCTTACGGGAAGCACATTTTTTTCGGCGAGCAGGCTCCATAAATCATCACCAGCCATGCGTTGCGGACACTCATAATCGCAGAGGCAATCGCACATGCCCGCGGGAATATCATTGTGTCCGGATCGGGGGAAAATCTCGCGCAGGATGAGCTGTGGCGCGACGGAGCCGTTGAATTCGTTACGCTCGAGCCTGAAGGCGACATCCCACTGACCGGCGGGTTTCAGCTTTTCAAGAAGAAAGGCCTGGCCGAAGCCGATGGCGCTCGATCTGGCACCACCCGCTTCGACCATACACTGCAGGTGCCTGCCGTCCCTTGTAACACGGGCGGCGCTGATATTGGTTCCAGTCGCCAGCAGTTCAACGGACGGATTACCGAGCCCGAAAGGTTCCATGCTGGATAGTTCGTCGGCCAGATCGAGTGTCATCTCCTGGCCGCAGACCAGAGCATCGACATGGCGAGTTTGGCGAAGCTCTTTATCCGCCATAACAGAATCGGCCTGTTCTGCAAAACCGTTCTGGAAGTCTTGAATATTCTCGAGATCTATCGTAAGCCCGCAGGCGGCGCTGTGGCCACCGTATTTTTCCAGCAGATGGCCCATATTCCTCAGCAACTGGTGGAGATCGACACCGGGTACGCTTCGGCCAGATCCCTTGCCAAGCCCCTGGTCCTCATCCTCGGCAATAATTATGACCGGACGGTTGTGGAATTCGACGAGCCTGGAGGCCACAATCCCGATCACACCCTCATGCCAGCCCTTGGAGCTGAGCACGTAGCCACGTTGTGCTTTCTGCGTTTCGGGCCAGCTGTTTATCATTGCTTCAGCTTCAGCCACCATCTGGTTTTCAATCCGCTGGCGCTCACGGTTGAAAGAATCGAGCTCACCGGCAAGTCTTTCCGCCTCTTGCTCATTATCCGCAATAAGCAACTCCAGTGCCGGCACAGGGTCTTCCATACGACCGGCTGCATTAATCCTGGGCGCCAGCCGGAAGGCTACCATACCGGCGTTGATGCGCGATGGTTCGACCTGTCCCACCCGCATCAAATGGATAAGGCCGGGTCTGTGGGTCCTTGCAAGCTGGACGAGGCCACGCTTGACGAGGTTGCGGTTCTCATCCAGCAATGGCACACAATCGGCTATCGTGCCGAGGGCTACCAGGTCCAGCAGCTTCTGCAGGGACGGGGGCAAGCTGTCATCCCGACCAGTCGGACCAGGTCCGGCCAGGAGTCCTTGTGCCACCTTAAAAGCAAGGCCGACACCTGCAAGTTCCTTGAAAGGATAATCACATAGCAGGGGAGAGATGATCATGGCGGCCGGAATTTTTTCCTCTGCGGGCAGATGATGGTCGATGACTATTGATTCCATGCCCAGCTCCGTGGCACGTGCGAGCTGCTCCCTGGCGCTGATACCGCAATCTACCGTGATAAGAAGTTCACAACCATCTGCTGCGATCTTTTCTACTGTAGCTGTCGCTATGCCATAACCTTCACGGAAGCGATTTGGAAGGTGGAAGCTAACAGCGGCTCTCAGCTCTTCCAGTACGGTTACGAGCAACGCAGTTGAGGTGATGCCATCTACATCATAGTCACCATGCACGCATATCTTTTTGCCCGAAGCTACAGCCGCTCTGATGAGAGCGCATATTCTGTCCATTTCAGGAAAGAGAAAGGGATCGTAAAGCTCGCCCATGGGAGAAAGAAAACGGCTGGCGGCTTCGGGTTCATAATATCCACGACGGACCAGCACTGAAGCCAGAACCTCGCTGACGCCAAGGCCTTGGGTAAGCTTTCTGACGGAGTCATAAGGGAGAGGGGTGGTATGCCATTGGGCAGAGTGCATCAGCAGCATCCTAACAACCGCGCCGGATGGAAATCAAACAGG
>JBBAAB010000177.1:0-4037 GCA_041658445.1 Thermoleophilia bacterium | reverse complement strand
GTTCGAACCGCGACGAGGAAGTCATCAAGCTCTGCGACGAGCATGACCTGGCGATGATCTTCACCAATACGCGGCACTTCCTGCACTAGGCGCGGAAGCGGACTATCCCGGAAATTAGCGGAAATTTAGCACTGGTACTGACAAGAGTCGTGATAGAAACAGGGGCGGTATTAACCGCCCCTGTTATCAGCGCTGGTTTGGAAGAGCAGATCTTACATGCCCGGTGACGTTGGTGTATTATCGCCGTGACATTCCGTGCAGTTGTTTTGAGCCGGCATCTGGACAGTATGTTTCTTTGCCTGTTCGGGATTGACCGCCACGTAGGTACCATCTTTCCACTGGTTAAGCAATTCGATCGTTTTCTTGGCTACGTCCGCCGACAGCCTGGCGCACCGGTCTTTCCTCTGGTCAGAGAAGAATTTCACATTTTCTTTAGCCATCCATTTGCCGACGGAGATGTGGCATAGTGGAGAACCGCTCGCGTTCACGCTTTTTATCTCCACTTTCGGCTTCGGCGGTTGAAAAATTGGTAGTTCGGTAATCGTGTACCAGTTGAAAAGGTCGTTGATCATCTGTTCAGCGGTTTTCCCGCCTACAATCAGGCCGATGGTGTTGGAGGCGCCGACAAGTGTTCCGCAAGTTGCTCCCCAACCTACGCCGCCGCCATGGCCCCAGACCATTGAGTCAACAGGATAGGAGGCGTAAGGTTCGCCCACCTTGTCCGCCATCGTTAGAATGACACCGCTTGCAGTCGCATAGCAACAAAACTTCTCGAACCAGATCTCATAGGCCTGAGCCTGCGCCTCTTTAATGATCTCATCGGTCAGCTTCTCATATGGCCAGGGAGCTTTCATCGAAACTTGCTTTGATGCGGTTGTGCCGGTGCTGTTTCCGTCCTTTTCGTCACCACAGCCGATTACACCCAGGCCGCCGGCGGTCAGCACAGACAGTCCGGCCGCGCCTATCGCGACCTTGCCGGCCAGCGGGAACAACTCCCTGCGGGAAAATACTTTTGCATGTCCGGGTTTGTCCGTTGTTCTTTGCTCTTCCATGTCTCCCCTTCCATTCGTTGTTAAATATCTTTCAAATAAGGCATCATGTTATATATTGGCATTCTGCCCAGAATTACCTTTTCCTTCCCAAGTGTTCACTTTTTTAATCAAGTTCGATCAAAATCGCTCCCTGATCAAGGACGATCAGGCGACGGCTCGCGGTCGGCTCGATATAACTTTCGTTGACCAGGACATGGAGGAATCGGGCTTGCCATCATATATTGATGACACCTTTACATTAACTGGGAACATCGACGTGGTCCTGCTGGTCGGTTTCCGGCAGCTAAAAAGAACACAACGAGCGCCCAGGGCAGACTCCATGTTGGCATAATGGGCACTACACCCGAGGAAACCGGGCAACCCGACCTCATTGCCTGTTGGATTTCGCGGGTGGATAATTCACTTCCTCCGCGGGGATAATTCATTACCGATCACGGTTTGCCCGACCGGGGCGGCTGCTGTTACACTATATTGTCCGCGAGGCAGCGGTTGATAGCCGTAACGGGTGATATACGGTTATTGTGGGCCGTTAGCTCAGTTGGTAGAGCATCGGACTTTTAATCCGGGTGTCGCTGGTTCGAGCCCAGCACGGCTCACCATTTTATCTGCCCCCATCGTCTAGTGGCCCAGGACACCGCCCTTTCACGGCGGCGGCGGGGATTCGAATTCCCCTGGGGGTACCATTTTTTTCAGGTGGTTGGAGGACGACACGGAACTGTCATCCTTAGGGAAGACTTTTCATCCTGTGGAAGGAATGTCATTCTGAGCGCAGCGAAGGATCACGTTTTTCCGCCATCTGATTGTTTGGGCGATTAGCTCAGCTGGGAGAGCACCTGCTTTACACGCAGGGGGTCGGTGGTTCGAGTCCGCCATCGCCCACCATATTCAAACGGTCCACAAAGGACCAATAAGCCCCTTCCTCGACCTCGTTTTCTATTTCCATGATCAGCCGGGCTATCGGTTCGAACCCGGAAAGGTCCACCAACAAACTGCTTCTAAATAATGCCTTAATAAAGGCATTATTTCTCTAAAACTAAACACCAAACCGCGTCTGCTAATGCGGTGGCTCATCCTCCACGACACGAGTTTCATATTCGTTAGGAATGAACACCCCGCGTTCAAAAAGGCCCAGGAAGGTATCCACTGTCCGGGGATCAAACTGGGAGCCGGCGCAGCGCTTTAGTTCTGTCGCGGCATCCTCATGTGGACGCGCGGCCTTGTATGAACGCCGGTCCACCATGGCGCTGTAAGAGTCGACCGTCGTCAAAATACGCGCTCCGATAGGTATATTCTCACCTGCGAGTGCGTCGGGATAGCCGTTGCCATCGTATCGTTCATGATGATGGCGCACGATATCAGCGGCGCCCCTCAGGCGGGGAACGGGCTTGAGGATATCAGCGCCTATGGCGGCGTGGGCGCGCATTTGCACCCATTCTTCATCGTTGAGTTTTCCGGGCTTGTTCAGGATGGAGTCGGGAACGCCAATCTTGCCCACATCGTGAAGGACGCCGCCATAGCGTATGTCTTCGAGTTCGTTATCTGGTAGTCCCATCTCCTTGCCGACCAGCACCGCCATCCGGGAGACGTTGTCCGCGTGGTTCTTGGTGTAGGTGTCCTTGGCTTCAACGGCGTTGGCGAGGGTGAGGACTGTTTCCAGGTATGCCTGCTCGAGGTTGGTAAAGAGTTGCACACGTTGAAGGGCGGCCGCTGTCTGATCCGCGATACCCTTGGCCAGGCTCAGTTTTTCCGGCGAGAAGGGCTCACGGTTTTCGCTACGCATCTCTCCAATCAGGAGGACACCCGATGCCTGCTCTCCTATCCTCATAGGCACCAGACAGATGGTTTTTGCGAGGTTCAGAGTCAGCGTCTTCCGCTCACTTTCAGTGAGGTCATTAACTTCGCTGCTTTTTACAATCACGGGCTCATCATGCTCAAGAACTCGTTGCAGGAACGGAAGATTGGCTGCCGGTATGCATTGAAAATCCAAATTCTGGATATCATCTCTGACCGGGTACGTTGTGCATCCGACAACATTTCCATTCTCGATAAGCAGGGCACAGACATAAGTCGAATGAATCGTCTCCGCGGCGCGGCGGACAATGATATCGAGTGTCTCGTCTGACTTGGGAGCGGCGGTCGCCAGTTCGCGGGAGATTTCATACAGGGCCATCAGCTCTGACCGACGCGTACGCTCTTCTTCAAAAAGCCTCAGATTCTCTTCGTTGGTGCGAATCAGCTTTCGGGAGGCGTTACGCACGATTCCGAAGAGCGTTATGTACAGAACTGTCAAACCCAGGCCCAGGATAAGCCCGACAGACCGGCGCATCGTAGCTATCTGCGAGTCGAGCACTCCCATGTCGTGGTAGATTTCGTAGACCCCCTGCACTTCATCCGAACCCTGGATTCTGATGGGCGCGAGAACCTCGATCAGCTTGTCATGCTGTCCCGGATCGGCGAAGTGTTCTTCCGTCGGCGCTGAGATATCGGAAACGACTTGGCCATCGAGAGCCTTCGCAATTTTTCCATCGATGGGTACCGATTGCCCCACTATTTCCAGGTCGTCAGAGTATGTTATCTGTCCCGAACGGTTGTGGATCACGATGCGCACAATGTGCCCGCGTATGATTTCATTGCGGATAATCGCGTCGATCTGCAGCATCCGGGCTGGATCGGGAGGTGCGGCAAGGTCCGAAGAGCTGAGGTTCTTATCAAGCACCGTTTCCACCTGGTCGGCGGCGTTGTGGGCCTCCTGGAGGATTATGTTTTGCTCCAGAAGCTCCTGCAGGCTCCAGGCAGCGACGATTCCCACGATTGTGACGATTATCAGCGCCAGCAGCGAGAACCGGGTTAGAAGGCTGGACTGCTTGAAAAGGTTGCCGAGTCGGTTGATCATCTTGCCTACTTTATTATTCAATACTCGGTATATCCCTTTACTGCCATCTCAAGATCATTTAAGCATGATAAGTTCGAATAGCTAACGATAGC
>JBBAAB010000176.1:0-4058 GCA_041658445.1 Thermoleophilia bacterium | reverse complement strand
GAATCCTGTTGAGCGGAAAAACTGTTGAGGAGCTGATGCGGAGTGGCAAGGGGAAAGACGAGGAGCGTAAAGGCAAACGACGCGGCCGCTTATCTGGCTAAAGCGGAGCAATTTCTGGACACGATGAGCAGGCGCTTCAAGCCAGGCAATGGGATTCGGCAGGCTTACAGGCAGTGCACTCCGTCATATCGGCGAGCGACGCGCTGTAACAACGGCGGCTTACTGAGAAAGAGGCGCGGGAAATGGCCGCGCACGCCTGCCGGTTCATCGCATGGGCGGGAAAGATGCCGCCTCAAAAGAAGTCATCGTGATGAAATTCAGCCCTGCTGTCAGCAGCAACTGACTTTGTCCGCTTTTCGACGGAATAAAATGGCCACTTGTTAGCAGTTAGGATTCGGTGGTCTCTTTCTCACTGGCTTTCTCCTTTCATTCTCTAATGAAATCATTAATAAGTTGAATATAGACTTGAATTTACAAATAATTCAATATATGATACTTTTCATTAGACAATGAAACAGGACATATAATGAAATTTCAGGAAATAGAAATAGTTCAAAAGGCCGAAGAGCAACTCCGAAAAACTCTGGAGCGAGTACCCTTTATTGAGGTCGGCTCTACGCGCTTTGAGCAACCAAATGAGCAGGCGATATTATTCCAGCCCGACCTGCTGATGCAGATTTCGTCGCCTGACGGTCCGGTAACACTAGTAGTGGAAGTTAAATCGGCATTAACTCCAAAGGCGGCTCGCGAAGCCAGCCGGCAGCTCGCCTCATTGGCAGCAATGATTCCTGCCGGCTATGGAGTGCTTGTCGCACCATATATATCAGAGCGCTCTGCTGAGGTCTGCAGGGAAGCAGGGGTTGGCTATATGGATCTAGCGGGGAATCACGGCCTTTACTTCGAACGGGTTTTTCTTGAGCTCCAGGGTCGCCCGAACCCATTCAAGAAAGAGCAGGGTATAAAGTCGCTTTTCTCCCCCAAGTCGAGTCGCGCGGTCCGCGTTATGCTGGAAAATCCCGAGCGTATTTGGAAGACCCAGACTCTGGCACAAGAAGCGAGCCTGAGCACAGGTATGATTTCGAACATCAAATCGCGGCTCGAAGAACAGGAGTTGGTCCGAAAGGAACCCGGCGGCTTCAGATTAATCGAACCGGAAACATTGCTGATGGAATGGAGCAAAAAATATACGGTCAGGAAAAACAAATGGTCAGATTATTACCTCCCGGATGATGTCCCGGCAATCGAAAGCAAAATTGCCGAAAGTCTGAAAAAACTGAAGCAACAATACGCATTTACGCTCTTCTCCGCTGCTAACAAAGTGGCGCCTTTTGCCCGTTACCAGCGAGTCTTTCTTTACGTAAATGGCGATCAATCGTCGGTGGTTGAGGAACTTGGTTTGAAGCCGGTCGAAAGCGGACCGAACGTAACCATTCTGCAGCCGTACGATGAAGGTGTTTTTTACGGCGGGAAAGAAATGCAGGGTCAGTTCATCGTCGGCCCGGTTCAGCTCTATATCGATCTGCTTTCCTATAAGGGAAGAGGAGAAGACGCCGCCAGTTTCTTATTGGAGAACACGCTAAGGAAAAAATGGCAAAAGAATTTGTGAATAAATCCGGCTACATGAGCCGCGAAGTCGAAGCATGTAATTCGGTTCTCCTGGAGTTAATTCATATCCTGGGGGAGTTCAGCGGCTCCATGGTGCTTGTTGGAGGTGGCGCGCCGCCATTTCTGTTGCCTCACGTCGCTAACCAGTATGTTGGCACCATGGACATCGATCTTGCTCTCAATATAAATGACGAGCCCGAGGCCACCTATGCGCGTTTTCGCGACATCTTGTTACGGCATGGCTACGATGAAGGCGAGCAACCATACATATTCTTTCGCGATGTTCCTGCGGCGGATGGAAGCAATATACGTGTAGAGGTGGATTTCCTCGCTGCTGAATATGGCGGCACGAGCAGGGGCCACCGGACTCAACGCTTCGATGACGCCCGGCCTCGTAAGGCCAGAGGCTGCGATCTGGCGTTCACTGACTATATCGAAGTCGAAGTAAAGGGCACCTTGCCTGGCGGTGGCAAAGATTCGCAAACAATTAAAGTTACCGGTCTCGCGCCCTTTCTGGTGATGAAAGCGATTGCGCTGAACGGCAGACTGAAACCCAAGGATGCCTGGGATATCTATTTTGTGATCTCAAAATACGAGGGCGGGGTGGAGGCTATCGCTGAATCGTTCAGGCCGTTGTTGTCAAACAGCCTAGTAAAAGAGGTACTGGTAAATCTTCGAAAGTTTTTTGAGTCGGTGGAACACATAGGCCCCCGGCTGATTTCGGATTTTGGGGAAATCGATGACCAGGAAGAAATCGAAAGGGTGAGGCGAGACGCCTTTGAAAGGGTTATGGGATTCTTGGATTGCTTGGGAAGATAACTATCGTGGGTGAACGATTGAACGCAAATATTGCTCAAAGCAGGCACAAGTTTGCGGGATTCGAAAGGGAACCATGAACACGATAAATGAATTTATCGAGCATCCAATGAACGTTCTCATCACAGGTCCCGCCGGTAACCTCGGCTCCCTTCTTGCTCGCCATCTCATCGATACAAATCGCAACGCCCAAATTCCGCACCAACTCAACCTCCTAATCCACCTCCACGAACCTCCCGCCGACATCGCCGCGGCCCCAAACGTCACGATTCACAAAGCCGACCTCGCTAAGCCAGCGACTCTCAAAGAGCCTTGCCAAGGCACTGACTGCATCGTCCACTTCGCCGGTGTCCTGTTCGCGCCGCGCCCGGAGAAGTTCCTTCCCGAGACTAACACTCTCTACGTCAAAAACCTGGTTAATGCCGCGCTTGAGGCCGGCGTCAAGAAGTTCATCCTCGTAAGCTTCCCGCATGTCGAGGGTGAAGCCGCACCCGACCACCCGGCGAAAGGGAGCCTCACCGGTAAGCCCACCTCCGTCCACGCCCAAACTCGCCTGGCTGCCGAAAAGTTCCTCTTCAAAGCTTGCGAAGGCACGGGAATGACTCCGATCGCCCTCCGCCCCGGCATGATCTACGCCCGCGGCATCCTCATGCCAGACGCGGCCAGATGGCTCTCGCGCCACCGCCTGCTGGCAGTCTGGAGGAAGCCGACCTGGATACACCTTCTGTCGCTGCCCGATTTCCTCGCCGCCATTCAGACTGCAATCGAAAAGCCCGAAACCGCCGGCATCTACAATCTGGGCGACGACGGGCCGCTCACGCTCCAGGAGTTCCTCGACCGCGCCGCCACCGAGCGCTGGGGCGCCTCATGGCCCTGGCGCCGGGGACACCGCCCCTGGCGGGCGCCCGCCCCGGCCTTTTACGCCGCCGCCGCCCTCACCGAGGCCTTCGCCGCCGTCTTCCGCACCCGCGCCCCGCTCACCCGGGACTTCATCCGCATCGGCATGGCGTCATACACGGCCGACACCTCGCGCATGAAAGCTGAGTTGCTGCCTAAGCTTGAGTATCCGACGCTGGCGGATGGGATGGATCTCCTCTAGATAAGCGTTCTCTGGTAAACCTCAAGCTTTGTTTGACAATGCAATTTCCGCGATGCCAGCAGCTGTATACAAACAAATCCAATAAGAGTAAAATAATTGCCAACAAAAATATTCTTGCGATTTAGAGGAGATGCGCAGATGAGAAAAGAGCTTAAATGGATATTTATCACACTGGCAGCAGTGCTGATTTTCGCCCAGGCGGCCGCTGCGTCTATGATTATTCCCATAAACGATCATGCCGCCCAGGGGCCAGCGCCTGAAAAGTCTCCTGCGATTGGTGATGGCTGGCAGCTTGAAAGGGTGGACTTCATCCATTACGCGAAGCCACCCGGCGCCGGCAAACCGCCAAAGGGCAGCGGTTCCTGTTACGCGTTGACCGGATACCAGTGGAAAACGCTGCCGGTGAGCTACGTGATCAATCCGGCCAACCCGCAGGGTTTGTCCGAGTCTTTCATTACCTCGACTATCTGGACAGCGGCGGAGACATGGGACGCTGCCACGTCCTCCGAGCTTTTCAATAACAGTTACACAGTCGACA
>JBBAAB010000175.1:0-4063 GCA_041658445.1 Thermoleophilia bacterium | reverse complement strand
TTTCATGTTCATGCCGTCGTACACGCCTAGTGTTTGCGGGACATAAAGAAGGAGGGGCGCCATGATGATGCCGCCGCCGATGCCGAGCCAGCCTGAGAAGAAGCCGCCTATCAGGCCAAGTACCAGCAGTGTTATGGCAAGGGATACGGTCACGGTTTAACAGACATTCGCCTCGGCCCAAGGGGCAAAAAGGTCGATGGCTACCTGGCGCGCATGCTCTCAGCCAGGCACGCTACCTCACAGGAGAGGCCCAGCGCCGAAGTGTAAGCAAGGGCTTCTGTGAGAGTCCGGCCAACCACATAACTGCCGTGTCCGCGGACAACAACCGCCACATGTGTTTGCAGGACCTGAGGCATCTGTTGTGCGGCTTCCGCGGCCGCGACTACCGGGATCTCCCTGAGGAAGACAGAGCCTTCGAGGTCCGGTGGGGCAATCATATCTGTTTGCAGAGACATTGCAACGGCATACGCCGGATGGGCGTGGATCACGGCCCCCGCCGGAGTAAACTTGTATATAAGCTGGTGCAGGCCCAGGTCATTTGACACGTTGTTCGTAATGTGGTCGGCCTCTTCTCTTAGGGGGACATCGATAAGATCTCCCGGCATGAGCCGGCCCATCATGGAAAAGTGAGCGGTGATGATCAGTCTGCCGGCATGGCGCATGCTCATGTTGCCGCCATGGGTTGTCGTCAACTTCTGGCGGATGAGGTCTTCACCCACCTGCTGGAACTCCTCCAACATTCGTTCTTGCATGTCTCCTCCGCCTCCTTGACGTTACATGTCAGCAGGAGCCCGCCAGCAGCTCCACTGTATGCGTCGCGTATGTCGAGCCCCTCGCCCCCACAGCATGCGGACCCTTCGGCAGACTCGACGTATTCTACCCCGGGAAGGCCTGCAATAATCTCCCTGGGCTCAGCCGAGATGCCCAGCCCCCAGCGTAAGTGGCACGGATCATGCCAGGTAACCCTCTGAGGGCTGCCGCTGACCGATTCCGGCAGTGCTTCTTCCCAGGCCGACTCAAACCCTTTCGCCCATTCCAAGACCGCCCGCTATGACGGCCTCGATCATGCTCAGGCGTCCACGGGCCACCATGGCTTCATTGCCCGTGGCGCGATATGTCGGGCAGACCGACATGTCGGTCTGCCGGTCCGCTGGACGAAGCCATGAACTACAGGAGAACGGAAGGGGCGCCCAAAAGTCATCTGCTGGCGCTGCTTTTATTGATAGTTGTCGCGGCCGTAGTCCTGGGCGTTTCTTCTCGGGCCAGGCGCTGGTTTACCAGGAAGGAGACGCTGGCTGTTTGTCTTTATGCAGTGATCCTGGTTGCAGGACCACTGGCGCTCCAGCTTGCCAACCAGAGTCTGCTCTCGGGACGATTCTATGCCTGGGCGGCACCCGTTCTGATGCTGCTTGCCGGTGCCGCGGTGGCAACCATCACCGGCAAAAAGCAGGTGGTGGCCGGTGTCGCCATTATGGTTGGGTTATTGATCCTGTCCGCCTGGACCGTCGGCTGGCTTCCCGACAGGGACGCCGACTGGCGCGGCCTGATGGGTACCGTTGTGGACCAGAAGCAGGACGGTGACCGCATGCTCTGCTTCCCGCTTCACAACTGCGTGATGGCGGCCGGATATTATCTTCCGGGTGACATGTCCATCGTGGGAGGCATGCCTTCAATGTCTGACAATCGGGTGTATTTTATGCCCCGGGGAGCCGAGTGGATCGGTTATAGATCCGGCTATTGGGCGGGCACCGGCGCGCCGCCGCCGCTCGGAGGCGGTGAACTGGGCGAGCGGGTTTCGCAGGACCTGGCCGGAGCTGATCGCCGGAACGATTAATTATATGATCCGGCCGGCGACTCGGTGTGTGCAAGGATGTTCATCTATTCCTTAAGCAGGGCGGCCGCTTCTTCCGGCAGCACCGTGTTGACCCACACCCCCGCTCCCAGCTCCAGACCGCCCGCCATGGTCAGGCGGGGCAAGATCTCGATATGCCAGTGATAGGGACGGGATTCCCCGTGCAGCGGGTATGTGTGGATCCAGTAATTGAAGGGCGGGTCGCCCAAACGCTCCTTGTAGCGGCCGAGCAGGCCCGTCATTACCTGGGCCAGCTCCTCGAGGTTCTGATTCCTTTCAAACGACGGCTGGTGATTTTTGGGCACGATCCACGATTCGTATGGCAGCCTCGATGCAAATGGGCTGAAGGCCAGGAAGTTTTCCGTTGACGTAATTACCCGGGTGCTTTTTTCCTGCTCCTCGTGGATGATGTCACAGAGAATGCAGCCTACGCGGCCCGGATTGCCGAAGGCGAAACCGTCCAGTTCCATGTCCACCGTGGGCGGGATAAACGGAAGTCCGAAAAGCTGTGAATGTGAATGCTCCAGGGATGATGCCGCCGCCGCCTTGTGGTTGCGGATGATGTGTACGTATGAAGTCCGACCCTCGTCCTTGAGGGTCTGAATGCGGTCGCGATACATCTCCAGCATGGCCTGGACCTGGTGTGCTCCTATGTCCCACGGGGTCTTGTTATGATCGGGAGTATCGACGATGACCTCGCTTGTGCCCAGCGCCGGGTGCAGGTCCGGCGATACGGCACGCTCGCCGCCGCCTCCGGGAACATCGCTTACAAGGATCGGATATTTGTTCGGCAGCGTACGCACCTTCCAGCCCGGAGTGTCACATCCACCCTTCTCACGGTTGGCGCAAATCTCCGGCGGCGTGCGGTCTTCGCGGCCGGGGCAGAAGGGGCATTGATCGTCAGGCTGGTCCTTACCCGGCTCGGGTCCGGGGGCATGGGGGCGTTTTCCGCGGCCCGCCGCCAGGATGACCCACTTCGAGGTAATGGGGTCTCGTCTTAGTTCTGGTTGTATGGGCAGGTCCGGTTGCCTTGTTTCCTCCGTCATCCGGTCTCAGCCCGCCCAGGGTTCGAGGGTCCACTCGCCGGTGCCGGCGTCGAGGGCGATATCGTAGCTTCTGCCGTCATGGGCGTGAACGCGGAAGAGGGTCTTCATATGACGTCCCTCCGCGGCCTCGATCTGCCATCTCTTTTTGACTGACAGGACCGTCAGCTTTCTGCCGTCGTGTTCAAACGAGCGTGGCGACTCGTCCTTCTTGTAGCCGGACCACGCATGGACGGTGATGGGTCTGCTTTTTGATTTGTCGGTATCGGCGCCGGCGTCTCTTGCCTTGTCCGGCTGTACTTTCTTCTGAATTGACATGGTAGCCTCCCTCTTTTCAGACGAGCCGGTCTACTGGATTACGTCAACCCGCGGCTGCGTCCCGGTCAGCGAACATTATAACGGGTTATCCCTGCCTGGCACAGGTGTTGCCGGTCCGGGATTCTGACGTATCGCCATCAGCAGCACCAGCAAGGCTATCAGACCCGATCCCGCTCCAAAGAAGAATGGTGCCCGGGGCCCCGCCGCATCCCACAAAAGGCCGGCGGTCAGGCTGGAAAAGAAAGTCAGGATGCCGGTGAGCGTGTGATAGGTGCCGAGCGCCGTGCCTACAGCCTCGCGGGGAGCCATGTCGGCGACGAAAGCTTTTCCCACCCCTTCCGTCATCGCCATATACAGGCCGTAGACGGCAAAAAGCGGCCAGACCGCAGTTGAGTCTCCGGCCAGGGCGAAGCCCAGATAGACCAGAGAAAAGACAAAGAAACCCGCTGCGATCACGCGTCGCCGGCCGATGCGGTCCGATAGCGTGCCTGCCGGCATTGAAAAAGCGCCATAAACAAGATTGTAGATCACATAGGCAAAAACGGCGGCAAAGGCCGAGAGCCCCAGATCCCTGGCTCTGAGGATAATGAAGACGTCGCTGGAATTGCCGATGGCGAAGATGGCGCTGGCGAGCAGGAACAATTTGAAGCGACGATCGAATTGAGACAGCGACAGGTCCGGGCGCCGACTGTGCGCGTGATCACGCATTCTTTCGCGGATAAAAAAAAGGCTGACAACGCCGAGAGCTCCGGGAATCGCCGAGAGGAGAAAAATCGTGCGGTAGCGTTCACCGATCAACGCCAGTGCCGCCAGCGCTAGGAGCGCACCCAGGGAAGCGCCCGCCGTGTCG
>JBBAAB010000174.1:0-4089 GCA_041658445.1 Thermoleophilia bacterium | reverse complement strand
CGCGTCTCGTAAACTCGAACTCCGTTTCGGAGATAGCGGAACGTCACGCCATCATAGATTACCGCGAGCTTGTCGGCGGAACTCCATGCGCCAAAACTGGCAACAGCCGCCCCAGCGACGGTGGCGTGAAGAACGCCAGAAAAACACCACCAACCATACCGAATACCGTCATACACAACGCTCGCAGCATAATCAGTCAATCCAACGGCACATTCTCCGTATGTCGGTGGCGTGAATGAACAAAAGGCGCTTGTGAATGATTCGACCGAGTTTGCGGCGCTGTCCCAGGCATCCGGACCGACCGGGCTTCGCATTATCGAGAACGGAGTCGGATTTACAGCGTTTCCCCTGAGCGCCCAAGCGAAATTCAGCGGAGCGTCTGCGCCAGGAGCGCCAACCTCACCTTGCGGACCCGTGCTTCCCGGCGTTCCTTTCAGGCCCATTGGCGCAAAAATGAGGTTCTTCGCGCCTCCGTTCAGAAGATAGAACGCGGAATCGAGGTATAGGATCTTGCCGGGATCGACGTATGAGTCCACGAGAGCGCCATCTTTGAAGAAGCGAACCGTGTCCCCGTCATACGTGATCTGGAAGCGAGTGTTCGAGTCCCATGTGCCGTGATTCACCGCGCCGTGCTGTTGTGCATTTACATACGTCTGCGAAGATTTTGGGTTTGACGGCGACGGGTGCCAAAAGTAATCGACGGAAGGATAGAGTCCGTCGGTTGCGGGGTCGGAATTGAGGCCGATGACGTATGGAGTAATCTCGTCGACCTGAAAGGAAACGAAGCAGGCCTCGTATCCTTCTCGCGAGTAAACCTGAGACCCGTCGTATTCGTTCCCTCCACTCGTCTTCCGGAACGTCTTGGAGTCGATCATCGTGACGCCACCGGTCATGACGGGAGTCCACGCAGCCGGTCCCATTGGACCAGGCGGACCATCGCCACCGGTTGCCCCGTCGAGAACGATAGGGACAGATTCTTCATCCAAGAGCTGCGTAGTCCCGCCAGCGAGGTAGAGCCTGCCGCGCACCGCTGTAATCCCGGCCGGAAGCTCGCAGTCCTTGCTAGCCTCGTTAGATTGAGACGCATAGTAGTCGGTCCATGCAGAGCCATTATAGGTCGCGATCATCCATCGACCGGCATAGTCGGCGGGCGCTGTGGCCCCGAGCGTGCGTTTCGCCGTGAAGGTGATCGACGCGGGCGTCATTACGCCAGCGATGCTCTTCGCGATAGCTCCAGCGCTCGAAATGATGCGATAAGCTGCCGCGCTTTCACCATCAGATCCGCCAACGCCCTGCCTCGCCTTCGTAATCGTCTGCACTAGATTAAGGCTCACCGGGGAACCATCTGCACGCTTGATCGAAAGCTGGTATGAGACGGTGACGACATCGGTGGCGTCGTCCATCGCGGAATGATCGGCGACCGTCGCCTTTGCGGTCCCGGAGCCAGACAGCGTTCCAACGGTTATTTTCCCGGACGGTGAGACGACCGATGATCCGACGGAGAACTGACCAGAGGCGGGATTCGCCGAAACGTAGGTCAGCGCCGTCGAGCCCTCGTAGACCGTGATGTCGGTTCCCGAGCCAGCGTGAGACGTAACATGCCCGGCGGCGTCAGCCGGTAGAACGTGGGAGTCATTGGAGAGGATCGAGATGATCGCGGATAGACCATTAAGACCCGGTGCCCCATCGACTCCGTTGACGCCGTCTAGCCCAGGCGCACCAGGAGCTCCGGGTGCCCCAGGGGCTCCATCTTGCCCCTCGGGACCATCCAATCGAGAGGGCGTCGTCCATGGTTCTGAAAGGGCTCCTGATTCGGTCTTCTTGGCCTTTGTCATCCACAGTGGATTCGTTCCCTCGGGTTGATCGATGGACCATTCAGCTGGATCAGCGCCTATTGGCGTTTCCGGTTTATTCTCCAACCGGTGAAATCTGAACTCTACGAAATAGGTAGTTTTCGCGGCCTGAATTCTTGGCTCTTCATGCTCCGACTTCGGGGCATCGGGAACAATAGCGGAATAGCTCGCTGTTGGGTCGATGACGACGGGACCAACAGAAACGGCTCTATAGCGATAGATATCGGTTTCTGGATCGGAACGGCGCTCGAGAACGACTACCGTCGTTAGTAGGCCGGAATAGGGATCGGAAAGGTGCGCAATTACACCGAGATCAATCCGGGTCTCACTCGAGAAGGTATAGCGCCAAACTCCGAGCGCATAACGGTCAGCGAGAGCACAGGCGAGACGGGCGGCGGAGGCTGCGTCATGAATGTGCACTGTGTCGATGGGCTCGGTTTTTTTCGAAGGTAGGAACACAGCCTTCAGAACTTTATTCTCGGCGCCTCGATAGACGACATCGCCATAGATGTTGCAGTGGAAAATATTGGCCGGAGTGGATCCCTGGTTACGGTATGCTACGCGCGCTCGTTTCTGGGCAAACACCGGGGTGAAAGCCGGTTCTATCCCAACCTCATAGTTCGAAGCAATCTCATAATTTTTCGTAAAGACGATCTGCGTGAAGTCGATGTTCTTTCGTATCCGGGAGCCCGTTTCATTGACTATCGATTTGAGTGCCTTGTCTTCGTAATTCCACCAAGTCTCTTCTACATTGGCCTCCTCGGGCCAGAGGAGGCCCGGCTGGACCGGATAACCTGACCGCTGGTTGTCGTCGCCGAACGGCAGATCGGCCATGAAAAGAAGAGCCCGGCTTTTCGCTTTGAGCGCGTACCAACTGACCTCGACGGCATCCGCCTCGCGCTCGATCCGCTCAGCCTCGAGCCCCGTCATAACAATATCTTCATCGAGATCAAAGGTCGGAATAATCGACTCGCGTATCCACCGATATAGGAGAAACTTCCCATCCGGGCCGCACCGCCTGACAAGGCCATATTCCCAAAGCAGATGATCCAATACATCCTTGACAGTTCCGGACTCGACGGCAAAGGCGGGAAGTTGCACCGATTCGGTTTCAGTGATGGCTATGGCATTGGTGGGTATTCCAGCGAGCTGGAACAGCTTGTGTACAATCGAAGCGCCGGGTACCGCAGGATCGCAGACCGCGTAGTTCTCCCAGGCAATATTGTCCTCGGAGGTGATCGTGCGCTCAAGATGAGCCGTGAAATCAAGCACCTCGAACGAGAAGTCGGAAAGGTCCGGGTATTCGCTGAGCGATGCGCCATTAGAAGTGAACTGGTCTGTCGGTGGTACCCGGCCGTAAAAATACAACTCACCATCGGCAACTACGCGTACGTACACGTCTCGCGGGGCGGCGATACGCTTGGTGAGGAGTTCGGAATCGGCGAGCATGGTTATTGAGCAAACTGACTCCGCCGGACCGAAGGAATCCGAGCAGAGGCGTTCCAGGAGGGGGGCCGACCGGAGGGGATAGGGACCGCACTCTCCTTGGCTATTCAGGAAGTCGAAGTAAGCCTCGTAGTTCAACTCTTAGCCTCGCTGTGTCCGCGAGCTCGGCTACGGCTGAGCTTCTTATCGATCTTCTCGAGGAGGTCGTCCTCGGCGATGATGGAGCCTCCGACATGCAACTCGGTCTTGTAGACGATCGTAGTACCTGACCGCTGTCCGCTTCCGAGCATGATGGTTCCCGAACGGAGTCCGTCAGCGAAAGAGCGGGGAACGATCATCTCGCCCTTATGGACCCGCGCAGTCATGTCGTAGGGAAGCTCGTCGGTACCGACGGCGAACTCGCCACGGGCTTTGTCCGCACGGTTCTCGTCGGATGAATCGGCAGAGCTCGTGGACTCTGCCTGAATCGTGTTCGGGATCAGCCTCGCGGCAAGGGCCGCTGCGGCATTGCCCTCGAGTTCCCACACCGCGGCAATTTCTGGTATCACAACAGGCGGTATGCTTGCCGGCGACACGGGTAGCCGGGCGACAGCATTCGCCGCGGCATTGCCATCGAGTTCGGCCGCGTTCGTTGTCGCCGTGGCTATCCGAGCAGCTTCGGCTGCGGCGGCTACCGCTTGGATCTGTGTATTAATTTCCATTTCGATGCGGGCAGCCGCGGCAGTGGCCGCGGCTGCATCAGCCTGCCCTCCGGCCTTACCATCAGCCGCGTTCGCATCGGAGAGCGCGT
>JBBAAB010000173.1:0-4093 GCA_041658445.1 Thermoleophilia bacterium | reverse complement strand
GCTATACCCGCGACCTCACCGTGGGAAGCCGTGGCGGTGATGTGAGCGCCCTCCAGCAAGTTTTGATTAGCAAGGGGTATTTGACGGCTGTGTCCGCGCCGACCGGCTATTTCGGTCCGGCGACAAAGGCGGCATTAGGTGCATGGCAGGGCGCTTCCGGAATTTCGCCGACAGCTGGCTACTTCGGTCCTAAAACCCGAGCGGCCTTTGCGGCGATGGGCGGTACAGTCGGCGGCGGCACCACAGGTGGCGGCACGACCGGCGGTGGAACCGTCCCGGCTCCAGCTTCGGGATTATGGGTAGCAGCGGCTGCCACGAACCCAGCGGCAGGATCCTTAATCTCGAGCGCCGCCTCGGCTGCGGCTCGAGTAGACGTATTGGCATTCACGCTTACCGCGGGCAATTCCGCCCCGGTCACGGTAAATGGCTTGAAATTTAAGAAACTCGGAGTCCTCTCCGATTCTTCTATTTCCTCCGCATATCTGATTGAAGGCGGCAAGGTGGTTGCGCAATATTCTTCGCTCAACCAAGGCGTCCTTGATTTCCCAAGCGTTGGCTTGAGCATTGGCGCCGGTCAGACGCGAACGTTCAGTCTCGCAATCGATCCGGCAACCGGCCTTTCGGCAGGGAACACGGTATCGTTTGCGCTTCAGTCCGTCACCGCCTCTGACAACAGCGGAAACGCGGTAACGGCGGCAGGCAGTCTCCCGATGAACGGCAACATCTTCACGGTGACGACGGTTTCAAATCCGTCAATCGCCTCGATTGCCGTTACGTCGTCTTCGATTGCAACGACCGTCACTGCTGGTACGCAGGGCAGCCTTGTCGGCGCTTGGAACTTTAACGTTTCAAACAGCAAGGTATGGCTCAAGGGCGTCAACTTTAAGGTTATCGGTTCGGCGAACAGGTCGGATTTGAGGAACGTTATACTGAAGGTGAACGGAACACAGATCGGCCAGACCTTGGCCGCGGTTTCCGCCGACACCTCGGCGTACTTCGACACCTCGGCGAATCCGGGGAACCTGAACACCGGTTCGAACAACATTCAGGTATTTGCGGACGTCATGGGAAGTCCGAGCTACAACTTCCAGTTCGAAATTCTGAATTCGTATGATATCCTCGCGGTTGATTCCCAGTACAACGTTCCGGTTTCTGCGGCATCAAACACTGGCACGCAGGTATCAATCTCGCAGGGCCAGATCACGGTTTCCCAGGCAACGAATACCCCGACAGGGAGCATTGCCAAAGGACAGTCCGGCGTAACGCTCGCGAAGTTCGTGGTCTATGCCGCTGGCGAAGCGATCAAGGTGAAATTCATACAGTTTACCGTAACGTTTACGGGAACGACAACCACCTTGTCGAGCATGTTGAAGAACGTCTCGCTGGTTGACGATGCCGGCGGACAGCTTGGAACGACGATTAACACGCCTCCGAGCTCCAACACCTGCACGGACAGTGGAGTTGCTGCAGCTCTTAGTGCTGGAGGAGTCTACACGGACTGCTTCGGTACGTCGTCTTCAAACGTGAATTACATTATTCCGGCGAATACGACTCGCGTCTTGTCTCTGAAGGCAGACATTCAGTCGACCGCCGGATTCAGTTCTCTCGTAGCGGCGTTGTCTGCAAGCTCGAACAACAACTTACAGGGCTTGACATCAAGCCAGTCGAATAACAGCAGCGGCGCGACGGGAAGCACGCTCACGTTAGCCTCAAACTCGCTCACTGTTGCGAAAAACAGCGCGGTGGGTACGCAGACGATGTCGGGCAACTCAATTGGACAGCGAATCGGCTCCTATGCCTTCTCGGCCGCATCGGCTGAAGGCGTAAGCGTGTCGAGCTTGAACGTCCTGATGAGCGCAGCGACAAGTACCGCCCAGAATCTTTGGGTAAAGGTGAACGGAGCCCAGTTTGGAACAAGCCAGGGCGTGCTTACGGCAAGCGCCACCTACTCCTTCTCCGGGAGCGCCTTTACGGTTCCGGCTGGACAGACAACAATTGTGGATGTCTATGCCGACATCTTGAGTTCAGCGGTCGCGGGGACGAAAGCCGCCCTCACAACCGTAAGCGGTTGTGCGGCAAGCGGCGCGTCGTCCTATACCGCAATCAGCTGTTCGTCAACGGCGGGACAGGACATCGTGGTCGCCGGTCAGGCGAGCATGACGGTAACCGCCGACACCAGCTTGGCTGCCGCGGACCAGGTTGTTATGAATTCCTCGGGTAATTCCTTGGCATACTTCCGGTTCACGGAGACCACGAACATCGAAGATATCAAGCTTGATAACTTGAATATCTTTCAGGTGGTCGTGTCGACCTCAACGGTCAAGTCTGCGTTTCAGGGCATGACGCTCTACAAGTCAACGGACTTGTCGACTCCTCTTGCAACGGCAGGTACAGCGATCTCTTCTTACGCAACATCAACCGGCGTCGGGACGTCAACAACCGGAGGTCCTGGCTACTACTACAAGTTTAGCTTTGCGAATCCGGTGGTAGTGCCTCAAGGGAGTTCGGTCTTACTCGTCCTGAAGGCGGGTGTTGCCTCGTATTCTTCAAGCGGCGCGACGGATAACACGACGCACGTCTTCAAGATCGCGACATCATCAACCGACACGGATAACGATGTGATCACCGAGACGGTAGATGCGAAGGGCAAGACCTCGAACGCGAGCTCTGCGGTAACCTTGTCGTCCCCGAACGGCTCCACGATGACAGTCTTGCGCAGCAAGGTGTCATTTACGGCTGCCGGCTTGGGTCAGTCGGCAAGCCGCGCAAAGGCTCCGTCTGACAATCTTGCAAGCTTGACGTTTGCGGCGGATTCCGCCGGTGATGTGGCGATTAACAGCGTCATCGTCACATTCAGCGGAACAGCTCCTTCGATTGCCTCTTTCCTGGGCGGGGTAACCCTCCTTGATGAGAGTGGTGTTCTCTTGGGAACTGCAAGCACGACGTCAGCCGCATGTAACGGTTCGAACACCTGTACGAAGACATTCAATCTGGGTTCGACCACGGCTGGTCAGATCGTGACCAAGGGCACGTCCCGGACATGGACATTGAGAGTCGATTCAACGTTGACGGCCGCGGCGATCGCGAGTATCTCTCAGACATTGACTGCAACAATCAATGCTCGGACCGATATTCAGTTCACCGACGGGCTCGACTCGTCGGCCGCATCAACAATCGGCCTCGCGTCGAAAGTCGTTGTTCCGATTACCATCAACTCGGTGTCCTTCTCGCAGGGAACTTAGTCTGATCTCGCTGATTTGATCCCGGTTTCCCGCCTATGGCGGGATGAACCGGAAAGCACGAGTCCCCCACCACAAATGTGGTGGGGGGCTTTGTGTTTCTCCCCGTATTCGATAAAATGAACGTGCGAATAAAGCAGGTTCTGATTTTGTAAAGAAAACCGATTATATGCCTACACAATACGTTCTCTATTTCCGCAGAACGCTTATCATACTTATCTTTATCGCTGTTATCGGGACGCCGCTTTTTTATTTGCGCCAGAGCGTCTATCCCTACACGCTGCCCAAAACCGCGTTTTTCCAGAGCGTCGTCGAAGCTATTTTTTTTGTTTGGCTCGGACTTATTGTTCTCGATAAGCGGTACCGTCCGAAAAGAACCCCGCTCCTTATTGCCGGCGGAATATTCCTTTTCCTCTTGGTGCTCACCGCCGCGACCGGGGTGGACTCGTGGCGCAGTTTCTGGTCAACGCAGGAACGGGCTTTTGGGGTTGTTGCACTCTTACACATGGGCGCCCTCGCCCTTGTCGCATCTTCCCTCGGAAGCGAGATACCCTGGAAGCGTCTCTGGTACGCTTCTCTTTCGACCTCGCTCGTTATTGTTCTCGCCGCTTTTATTCAACTCAAGGACAAGCACTTTTTGCTCCAGGAGACCGTAGCCGGAGATCGCCCGGGGAGCACCTTCGGCAACCCGACATTTCTGGCGGGGTATCTTTTGTTTCACGTTTTTGTGGCGCTTTACTTTTTATTCAAGCGCCGCGAGACGCCTGCTCCGCGATCGTTACCTCGAAACAGGGGGGAGAACGTTTTTCTTGCGCTTGTTTTGTTGGGAAACGTAACAGCTATTTTTATTACCC
>JBBAAB010000172.1:0-4111 GCA_041658445.1 Thermoleophilia bacterium | reverse complement strand
CTAACGCAGCAAATCCACCCTATCCGGGCAAATCGCATGGCCGGGACAGGAGGAACACCCTCTGGTCAGATCTTGCGGATCATGGGGCTCGCCGCGGCGAACAGAATCCAGATATACGGCATGATATCAGGATAGAAAAAACTAAAAATAATCGAGACGGCAAAACCGGACGGCATGATCATCGACACTCGCAGTGAGTGACGCACCTCCTGTTCGTCGATATCATCATGCAACAGGACTGGCTGCCTCAAAACCACCAACCACATGAATGCCGACAGATAACCCGCCATGGATATCACCACAGCATAGAAGACCTGCGCCACCTCATCCCCTGAGTGCGTGCCGTATACCCCGGTAGGAAATGGCAGGAACGCTATCACCAGCAGAAAAAAGAAATTCAGCCAGATCAACCCCACGCTGTATCTTTTCACATGATTGTTGAAATGAAGATGTTTGAGCCAGAGAAGCGCGATCACGCCGAAGCTGATCGCGTAGCTTGTGAACATCGGAATGTTGGACACAAGGTCGTCACCCAGCTCGCGGTCGGGAGCCTTTATGGGTATCGGAATCTGAACCACGAGCAGGGTAATTGCCACCGCGAAAACCGCATCGCTGAAATTAACGATGCGTTTCGTGCTTCTTATATGGTCTATGTCCGGGTTTTTTCTTTTTTTCACGGTCTTCTTGTTTCAGTCTGAATGAAAATCCCGATTGTTTTCATTCTCGAAACTCTTATGTCGCCGGCACGATGCCCCGGACAACACCCGGTCCAGCTTTCAATCGAGCAATACCGGAGCAGGTTCTACCTCTGCGTCTGAAATCCTGTACGATTTGGCGATCGCCTCTACAGCGGCCCTGCACTTTTCTTCAGTCGAAGAGTGAACACTGGCAAGACTCTCTCCTTCGCTGATACGATCTCCGGTCTTCACGTTGAGCACCACGCCAGCCGAGTGATCGATTGCCTCATCCTTTCGATGACGGCCGGCGCCAAGCTTCAGTGCCACCCCGCCGACTGCGAGCGCGTCTATGCCAGCGATGAAACCTGAACGAATTGCCGGGACCGGCAAGACATGCCTGGCTGAAGGCAGCATATCCGGATTATCGATAAACCTGGTGTCTCCCCCCTGCGCTGAAATCCACTCCCTGAATTTTTCCAGGGCCGCGCCACTTGTAATACGTTTGCGGGCTTCCTGTTCGGAGCGGCCGCGATCCCAACCCAGGTCCGACAAAGGAAGCAGTCTCGCCGCGAGGGCGACGACGACATCGTTCAAGTCCGCGGGGCCATCGTCACGCAGCGAAGCAATCGCCTCCATAACCTCCAGGGCGTTGCCCACGGCTTTTCCCAGCGGCTGCTCCATAGAAGTGAACACCGGCAGGACGTCCACGCCTCGTAGCTCGCCGATCTTCCTCATCAGGTGCGCGGCGCCAGAGGCGTGACCGATGGTTTTAAAAAATGCTCCGCCTCCCACCTTGATGTCAAGCACGACTGCGCTTGCGCCGCCCGCTATCTTCTTGCTCATGATGCTGGCGGCAATCAGCGGATTGGACTCTATGGTCCCGGTTACGTCACGTAATGCGTAGATCTTCATGTCGGCGGGCACCAGGCCCTCGCTTTGTCCGGCGATACAGATTCCGGTCTCACGCAGCTGCTCCTCAAACTCTTCGGGGCTCAGCCGGGTGCGAAAACCCGGGATGGATTCGAGTTTGTCGACCGTGCCGCCGGTATGGGCCAACCCCCTGCCCGACATCTTTCCAAACAGGGCTCCGCAGGAAGCGATCACCGGCCCGAGGACAAGCGATACCTTGTCGCCCACGCCACCGGTGCTGTGCTTGTCGAGAACCGTGCGGCCCAGGGAAGAGAGATCGAGTCTCCCGCCCGAATCGACCAGGGCGTCTGTCAACGCCACAGTCTCGTTAATAGAGAGGCCTTTGAAAAAAATGGCCATCAGCCAGGCGGACATCTGGTAATCAGGAATCTCACCCGCCACGAAGCCATCCACCATGCCTGCGATTTCCGCGGACGCAAGTTCCACGCCGTCTCTTTTTTTCCGGATTATCTCAACAGATTGAAACATCTGTTTAAGGTTACACATGTTGGGTCTCTATCCTGCCTGCTTAAGATGCTTTTCAAGGCTTTTTGGCTGGAGTATTTCGCGCCTGCCCGCTTATAGACAGGACATGTCAGTTGTGCTAATATTCAAAAGTGAACTAGTCAAGCTGGGTCATAAAACCCGGCAAGCGGGTCTTTCTGTTAGTGGGGAAGCTGTAATGGGGTTGTAGCAAACAAGCCGGTCCGGCGGTCTTTTTAGGGGATGCCTGGTCGGCTTTTGTTATTCAAGCGCAGCAGGCAGGAAAGCTTTATGAGATTCTCAGCAAAAACGGCGATTTTCTTCATCATCATGACTTCAGTCATGATGATGACGGCAGGACATGCTTTTGCGGCTGCGGATTGCCCGCCCGCTGTCACTGAAATCGACGCTTCCTCGTACTGGTCCAACTACCCGGATTACCGTGACCGGCTTCTTACCGTGGACGAAACCCTTCGCAACGACAGCGCCTGCCAGACCTGCAGGCTGCAGCTGGAGGGAGCCGAGGCAAGCAACGGGGTATCGCTGGAAACTCCCATGCCGCGGTATATCGGCAATCTTTCGCAGACAACCCTCAGCCAGGTGAGCATGAAATTCCGCATTCCACACGGGGTGGGAAGTTTTCACAGCCGGGTCAGACTTGTATGTCTGCCGGATGCCGGCGATCCGCCCAGGCCAACGCAACCAGTAGAGCAGAACCTGATGATCATCGATCCTGACTTTGCCCTGGCAAACGAGGGCTGCCCGGCCGACCCTGTGCCTGAGACAGGAATTCATTCTTCCGTCATGGACACCACATACGGCCCGCGCCGCTTTGTGGTCACTGTGAAAGATGCCGATGGCAATCCAGTCGCGGGCAAGTCGATAAAGTGGAGCCTGTCGAATAACTATGATTTCAGATTTCTCGATAGCACCGCGGTTACCGATGAGGCCGGACAAGCGTACGCCGTGGTCACACCACCCCAGTATTTTATCTGCATCATCCCGTATTATTCGAAAGGGATGACTCTTGTGGGCGCAACCAGCGAAGACGGGATGACTTCCGAGTCACAATTTGCTTATACGCGCTGCGCTCCCCCCGGGTCGTCGCCTCCCTGGCTGAAGCTCGCGGGTACAAGTTAATCCCTCTGGCACGTACCGGCTGCAAGCTTCGGCCGTATTTAAAAACTATTCGATATTCCCGTTTTTCCTGTCCGGCTGCTTAATGAACGGCTTGCCCGGCATTGACAGGGCTTCGGCAACCTCAAGCTTGGAACCGGTAAAGAAGCGGAAGACAGTAGCGCCGACATCGGCAAATTCACCTTCATAAGGCGCTTCAGTGGCCAACTCGATGATTTCCTTTGAGCCCGGCGATCGAGGTTTTTCGCTGGCGAACATAGGACCCCCAGGTGAGAATACATCTTTTCCCATTCGAGCCAGCATCGGGATGTACTCCCGCGTGTGATCGGTTCCAGGCACGGTAGGATCGCAACCATGGTCGGCGGTGACGATCATCATGTCCCGCTCCCCGCATGTGGCGATAAGCTCCGGGATGGCCGCGTCCGCTTCTTCAAGCCCTGCCGCAAAGCCCCTGTAATCATTGCGATGTCCCCAGAGCATGTCAAAATCCACAAGGTTAGTGAACACCAGGCCTTCGTTTATCTCCCTCATGATCGAGATCGTCTTGTTGATCCCCTCGGCGTTGGATGTCGTCTTGTGTTCGTGGTCCACTCCTGAACCGGCAAAGATCTGTGAAATCTTGCCGACTCCATGTATCGGAACGGCGATCTCTTGTAGCAGGTTAAGGTATGTACGCGGGGGCACAAGTGAGAAGTCCCTGCGACGCGGCGTGCGGATGAAGCTTCCAGGCTCACCGGTAAACGGGCGCGCGATAACGCGAACTACCTCAAAATCGCCCTTGAGCATCTCGCGCGCCATGAGGCAATATTCATAAAGCTCTTCGACCGGAACGGTCTCCTCGTGCGCCGCTATCTGGAAGACACTGTCGGAAGAGGTGTAGACGATGAGTTTGCCCGTCCTTAAGT
>JBBAAB010000171.1:0-4143 GCA_041658445.1 Thermoleophilia bacterium | reverse complement strand
TTGCCCGTCCGGGTGGCTGCCATGACACCATACTCTGCGTCAACTGCGCCACCAAGCACGGGCTGTGGTGTGAACGCCACCGGGAACCCCACATGGGGATCGGTGGTACCACCCACCACGTCTGTGGGAAGTGCCTGGCCGAAGGTATCGCGGCGATCGCGGATATCGACGTGTTGCAGCGCTGGCTGGATGCCCTGCCGCGCGACGGTTACGTCATTCTGGAACGGACGTGCCGCACGGCCGCGGAGCTGCATCTGTGCGCGAACGATCCTGCCCACTGGGCCCGCTGGATTCTGGTTGTCGCCGCGCTACAGAACGGTGAGGCGACGCACGATCGCCTTCTGGCCTTGGAGAAGGAAGTTGAGGAGACCCACAACCTGATGCTGCTCATGCCCACCTGGGCCATCGAGCAGTACGAGCAAGCCGATGGCTAGCACGCCGTCGGCTCGCCACCCCCGAACGGACGCCCTCACCCGGCGCCCGTTCGTGCGTTTATTCGGTAACAGACTGTATTTATGCCTCAATTTTGATAGGATGCAGGTGAGTCAACACGATTGACTGCACCTGACCAAAACGCACTGCGTGAGGAGAAGTTCACATGAATCGTCAGAAGACAGCCCTGCTGTCCGTCTACCGCAAGAAAGGGCCGGACGGCGAGAGCCTGCTGCGGCTGGCCCGGTATCTGATCAGCCAGGGCTGGGCGTTGCTCGCTTCCGGCGGCACCGCCCGGTTTCTGGCCGAGGCCGGGGTCTCGGTGCGCGACGTGGCCGAGCTGGTTGGCGGTGGCGCCATTCTGGGGCACAAGGTTGTGACCCTGTCGCGTGAGCTGCACGCCGGGTTGCTGGCCGATCTCGAAACCGAGCTGGCCGAGTTGGAAAGCCTCGGCCTCCTCTACATCGACCTGGTCTGCGTCGACCTGTATCCGCTGCAAGAAGCGATCCGGAATCCGGAAGCTACGCCGGCATCGGTCCGCAAGGACACTGACATCGGCGGGCCCACGATGCTGCGCTCTGGCGCCAAGGGCCAGCGCATCGTCATCTGCGATCTGGCCGACCGCGATCGTGTGCTGGACTGGCTCGAGGCCGGCGAACCCGACCGCGAGGCCTTCATCACCGAGCTAGTGGCCAAAGCGGAAGCAACGGTGGCCAGCTACTGCCTCGACTCGGGCCGCTACCACAGCCAAGGACGCCACGACGGCATGGTCGGGATGCGTGTTTGCGAGTGCAGCTACGGCGAGAACGGCTGGCAGACGCCGGCTGGTCTGTACACGACTGGGACTGGGGATCCGTTGGCGCTCGACCAGTTCACGCTGGTCGCCGGGTCCGCCCCCAGCTACAACAACCTGGTGGACCTGGAGCGTCTGACGCAAACCGGCACCCACGTCGCTGCGGCTTTCGACAGCAACTACGGCGAGGTGCCGCTGATCGCTCTGGGCGGCAAGCACGGCAACTGCTGCGGTGCAGCCATCGGAAGTCGGAAGGAGCGAACCACCGTTCTGCAGAAAATGATAAACGGCGACCCGCGGGCCATCTTCGGTGGCTTGGTCTGGTTGAACTTCCTGGTGGACGAAGCAGTGGCCGAGCTCCTGCTCAGCTACAACGTCCCCACAGGGAGACGCATCCTGGACGGCATCATCGCCCCCTGGTTCGAACCCGCTGCCGTGGAGATGCTGCGGCGCAAAGGAGACAAGTGCCGCTTCCTGGCCAATCCGGCCCTGAGCTGTCTGGGCCAGAACAGCCTGGATCGGGCACCGCGCTTCCGCTATGTGCGCGGCGGCTTCCTGCTCCAGCCCAACTACACCTACCTGCTGGATCTCAACGATCCGGCGCTCGAGAAGTGCCCGGTTCTGGGCACCCGCGAGGAGCGCGACCTGCTGCTGGCCTGGGGCATCGGTTCGACCAGCAACAGCAACACCGTGACCCTCGTCTACAAGGGCTCCCTCGTCGGTAACGGCGTGGGACAGCAGGATCGGGTGGGTGGCTGCCAGCTGGCCATCGCCCGCGCCGGTAGCGCTGGCCACGAGACGCGCGGTTGTGTGGCCTACAGCGACTCCTTCTTCCCGTTCACCGACGGGCCGGAAGAGCTCGCCCAGGCTGGCATCATCGCCATCCTGGCCAGCAGTGGCTCGGTGCGCGACGACGCTGTCAGGGCGTTCTGCCGCGAGCATAACGTCGCCCTCTACCTCATCCCCGACGCCACCGGTCGGGGTTTCTACGGACACTAGGCCGACCAGGCCAGTGCCCCGCTCCCGATCACACCTGCCCGTGGGGTGTGGTCGGCTTTTTTATTTCGACGCGAAATCCATCAGCTCGGCTAGCGTTAGATGAGAGTAGTTCTCGGTTGCGGCCACCTCGCCGCCGCACAGCAGCAGCCGTTTACTCTGGTGTAAAAACCAGTTCGCTTCGGGTTCACGCTGTTTAACGCGCATGGCCACATCGGTTAGATCAACGTTACTGTGCGGATCCCCCCGCATACCGTGATACGTTCCCTCTTTATTATGGCTGACCAGCAGCACGTAGCCTTTCGAGAAAGCGATCCGTTCAATGCCTGGAATATTCGTCACCACCGCAGCGGCTTTACCCCAAGGGGTGTCAAAATCAACTCGCCCTTCCCAATCACTTTCCGCCGAGATGCGCTTTAACATCTCGAACAGCAGCGCCTCCATAATCTGTTTACCCACGGCATACACCGCGTGACTATCCTTTTTGTTGACCCCATACAAACCAGAAATAATGGTGGGGATGCCAAACTGGTGCAGATCGTTGGTGATAAACTGTGCCATATCCTCTTGCTTCACATACTCCACAATGCGGCTCACCGCCTGCTTCTCGCCCTTCGAAATCGAGCCACGCGCCTGCGTTTCGCGCCATACCAAGGTGGCGGCGGAGTCATCCACATCCCCCTTATGCTCATCGAACTGCCCTTGCCCCACCCCCACGTAAATAACAAACGGATTAGAGTCGGGCGCCACGTTATTCCAGCGCTCACCACCCGTCGGACTGGTAGTAACAAACTCAATGTTAGCGTGCGAAAACTCGTGCCAGTATTTTTGGATAATCCACAGCGCGCACACCTCGTCGAGGTGCGGCCGCCGGTGCGTGACGATAGTGGGAGTAAGAGTGGTCATTTAAAAACCAGTATGGCTACCGACCCAGGCGATCGCTTTTTGGATACCGGCTGAGTTCTGTAAAAAGTACAAAACAGCGAAGAGAATTAAGAAGCAGGTTACGGCGAGTACCGTACGAGAGATGTCTTTGCGTAGATAGCGCCGGGCTGATGCGTCGATCATGGGCGCAACTTTATGCTCAGACGTTTTTGTGTCTGACGCCCCTTCGGCCACGATCGGCCGATGCGCATAGAGCTTGCGCAGCTGATTTAGGTTGGTGTTACGACGGACAGTTTTGGTCTCTGGCATACCGTTACGTTACCTGTTTAGTCGGGTAAAAACAAGCTGACCCTCGAGCTGAACGCTCAAGGGTCAGGTGTACTCTTCGGTCGCCAGTGGACGTAGCCCCACAACACGAACAGTAGGGAGACGAACTGGGCAGCGGCCATCCCCCACTTTGCTTGGACTGCCATCAGCAGCGCCGTTGCCGCGTTCATGACGCCGAACCAGATCCAACCGCTGCGCTTTTCCTTCGCCATCTGGTTTGCCCCAACCAGATAGCCAGCCACCGCAGCCATCTCGAGCAGCTGGGTGATCGACGTTATGCCCCCGTGGTCATAGGCACTGTAGCCCAAGCCCAAGGCAACCATCACTGCCGTAAAGCCATCGACGCTGCGGCGCCAGACGGTGGATGTCTGACCGCCCCGCGCCGTTCGCAGCCCGATCAGCGCTGCCGGCACGGCGCCAGCTTCCAGTGCTGCCGCGATCCAGTCGTGGTGGATGATGAAGATGGCCAGCCAGGCCGGCATCGCCGCCAGAAACCACATCCACCCGATCGCCACCCACCGCTGCCGGTTTGGTCCCCCTTTAGCTAGGAAGACTTTGTTCAGTACGACCGTCGATCCGCCCCAGATCTGCAGTAACGTGTCCATCGCTCTCTCTCCCTCAGGCTCGCGCCCAACCGGTATCCAACCAGTTGGGCCACGCGAGTTCTGAAGTGCCGTTGCTAGAACGGCGTACTCACCTCCATTCTGAAG
>JBBAAB010000170.1:0-4158 GCA_041658445.1 Thermoleophilia bacterium | reverse complement strand
CACCGAGGAGATGCATCTAGCTAGCCTGCTCAATCTTGCCTTTGGTTTCTCATGGGTGACGGACGTTGACACAGTTGTGGCTCAATTGGGTAAAGCGACTTCGCCTAACAATTCGATCCAGCGGACGCGCTGAAGTGCGCCGCTGAGCCATTCCGTCGGGCGGCTTTGGTTCCGAGTATCGACTCGATTAGACCGCTTGAGTAAACGGCTAGGACGACCAATGACACTGGACGAGTTTTTTCTAGGATACGAGAAGTCCCGACCACTCTTTGATGCCGTGCGTGGCGCGATTGAACCCATCGGGCCTACGGAACTTCGCGTGTCCAAAAGTCAGATCGCTTTCTGGCGCTGGAAGGCTGTAGCGCGAGTATGGCTACCAGCGCGATACCTTCGTGGCAATCCCGCTCCCCTTGTGCTCACGCTGGCCTTCCATAGTCGGGATAGGTCGCCGCGATGGAAGGAAATCGTGGAGCCGGCACCGGGACGTTTCACGCATCATTTAGAGCTGCATTCCATCGCCGATCTTGACGAGGAAGTCCGCGACTGGCTGCGGGAGGCCTGGGTGATCGCTGCCTAGGATCGCCGTGATGCTCAAAACACGCCTCGGATATGCACTCGGAACAATCATTTTGGCAAGTGCCAGTTCACTGGGGCGGTATACACAGCTTACCCAGGGCACCGTTGGCAACTCGCCAATGAGATCCGCCCAATATCGTCTCCAACGGACCCCGCTAAGTACGCGGGACAGGTGAAAACGCTAATTCCGCTGATAAAAAAGAGAAAAATCTGCGTTTTCTGCGTTCATCTGCGTCCCACTTCTAAAATGTACGGTAGAGAAGAATGATAATAGCTTGTTTGCCAAAGTCTTCCAATCCTATATTTTACGGAGGGTTCCATGAACCTTGAAAAGTACACACAAAAATCCCAGGAGGCCATACTCGCTGCCCAGCGCCTGGCACAGGATTATCAGCATCAGGTAGTCGAACCCATACACTTGCTGTTGGCGCTTGTTCAACAACAGGATGGGATTGTCCGAGCGATCATCACCAAAGCATGCGGTGGGACGCAAGCCATTCAGGACGAACTGAGCAACGAACTCGATAAAAAGCCAAAGGTTCAGGGGGGCAATCTGGAAGTCAGCATGTCGCGTCAGACGGCGGAAGTCCTGACTGCCGCCGAACGTTACGCCAAAGGCATGCAGGATGATTATGTCTCCACCGAGCATATTCTGCTGGGTCTGGCGGACAGCAATGAAAACAAACGCCTGGCTCAGTTTGGTCTGACCAAGGACGCCATCCTGTCCGCTTTAAAACAGGTGCGCGGTACTCAGCGTGTCACTACGCAGAATCCCGAGGGAACCTTCCAGTCGCTGGAAAAATACGGACGAGACCTGACCGCCATGGCCCGACAGGGCAAACTTGACCCGGTCATTGGGCGCGATGAGGAGATTCGGCGTACGATACAGATTCTGTCCCGCCGCACCAAGAACAACCCGGCCCTGATTGGCGAACCGGGCGTCGGCAAGACCGCCATCGTCGAGGGACTGGCCCAGCGTATCATTAATGGGGATGTCCCCGAAGGGCTCAAGCACAAACGTCTTGTCCAATTGGATATGGGCGCTCTGGTGGCAGGAGCAAAATATCGCGGCGAGTTCGAGGAACGCTTGAAAGCCGTGTTGAAAGAGATCACAGAGTCTGAAGGGGAGATTATCCTGTTTCTGGATGAAATGCACACGGTCGTTGGCGCCGGCGCGGCTGAGGGCGCCATGGACGCCAGTAACATGCTCAAGCCCATGCTGGCGCGTGGCGAACTGCACCTGATCGGTGCGACCACGCTGGACGAGTACCACAAACATATTGAGAAAGATCCCGCTCTGGAGCGCCGCTTCCAGCCGGTGGTGGTGGAAGAGCCATCCGTCGAGGACACGGTTAGTATCCTGCGCGGACTCAAGGAACGCTACGAAGTCCACCACGGTGTGCGTATCACCGATGCTGCGGTACTGGCCGCCGCAACGCTTTCACAGCGTTACATCAGCGATCGCTTTCTGCCCGACAAGGCCATTGACCTGATTGACGAGGCGGCCGCGCGGCTACGCACCGAGATCGATTCCAAACCGCAGGCGCTGGACGAGGTTGACCGACAGGTGATGCAGTTCGAGATCGAACGCCAGGCGCTTAAAAAGGAGAAGGACAAGGCCTCAAAGGAGCGGCTTGGGAACATCGAAAAAGAACTGGCTAACCTGAAGGAAAAGTCACACGAACTTCAGGCGCGCTGGCAGACCGAGAAACAAGCCATTGCCGAACTGCGTACGACCAAAGAGAAGATCGAACAGACACGTCAGGAGATCGAACGCTCCGAACGGCAGTCGGACCTGGAAAAGGTCGCTCGCCTGCGCTATGGGACTCTTCCGGAGTTGGAAAAGAAACTGGCCGATGGGGAACGCCACATGAAGGAGTTACAGGCTCAGGGCGGCGCCTTGCTCAAAGAGGAAGTGGATGCCGAGGAGATCGCCCAGATCGTTTCCCGCTGGACCCACATCCCGATCTCGAAGCTCATGGAAGGCGAGACCCAGAAACTTCTGCACATGGAAGATCGGCTGCGCGAAAGGGTGGTCGGACAGGAGGATGCACTGCAAGCCGTCTCGAACGCCCTGCGCCGGGCTCGAGCCGGTCTGCAAGACTCGAACCGGCCGCTTGGCTCATTCATCTTCCTGGGCCCGACCGGTGTGGGTAAAACCGAACTGGCACGTGCCCTGGCCGAATTCATGTTTGACGATGAAAGGGCCATGATCCGGATCGATATGAGCGAATACCAGGAGAAACATACCGTCAGCCGTCTGATTGGAGCCCCGCCTGGATACATCGGCTACGAGGAAGGCGGTCAGTTGACCGAATTGGTTCGCCGCCATCCATACAGCGTGATCCTGTTCGATGAAATCGAGAAGGCTCACCCGGATGTATTCAATGTTCTGCTGCAATTACTGGATGATGGCCGCCTGACGGATGGTCAAGGCCGCACGGTGGATTTTCGTAACACGTTGGTTATCATGACCTCCAACCTGGGCGGTGAGCTATGGATGGGTGGGAAGGCAGTTAGTGTAACGCGCGACGCGATCACGCACGTCCTGCAGGAGCATTTCCGACCCGAGTTCCTGAACCGCATTGACGAGATCATCATCTTCCACGCGCTCAGCCGCGCCGATCTGGTGCATGTCGTGGAAATCCAACTCCGGCATGTTTCCGCACTGCTGGCGGAGCGCGGTTATCGGCTGGTCATCAGCCCGGAGGCACGCGCCTACCTGGCCGAGGTTGGCTACGATGCCGATTATGGCGCCCGTCCCCTCAAACGAGCCATCCAGCACGAACTGCTAGACCCGCTGGCGGTCAAGATCCTGAGCGGCGAGTTCCATGAAGGCGAGACCATCCACGTGGAACGCGGAAAGGAAAAGCTGGAATTCACTGCACTGGTATCAGATAAACTCGTGGTGCCATAACGTCTCCCCCAAGTGGCGGAGATGAACACTCCCCAGTCGATGGATGTGGCCGGAGATGATTTATTGTAGGATGAGTTAAGAACAAATCGCTAAAAAAAAAGGAGAAACATCATGCTTTCCTGGATTATTGTAATTCTCCTCGTACTATAGTTGCTCGGATACTTTGGCCCGAATGTCTTCTCTGGCTTTCCACGCACTGGCAACGTCGTTCACGTCTTGCCCGTCATCGTGGTCATCATGATTGTTTTGAGGCTGCTGGGGGTCATGTAGATCCGTGCCTCGTTGAAAATAGGATAGGCAGCCAGACAGGATGCCTATCCATACACATTGCAAGAAAGGAGATTTCCAAATGAAGAAGTGTAATGAAGTAATGACGAAAGACCCGGTTTGCTGCCTGCCAAATGACATGGTGGCAGAAGCAGCGGGGTTGATGAAGATCGAGAACATCGGTTCGATTCCTGTTATTGAGAACGAGCAGACCAAAAAATTGGTCGGTATCGTGACCGATCGTGATCTGGCTTTGAAGATAGTGGCCGAAGGGCGCGATGCCAAATCCACGAAAGTGGAGGCGGTGATGACGCGCAAGGTAGTGACCTGCCGTGCTGAAGATGATTTGCAGAAAGCGCTGGATGCGATGGCTGAGCATCAATTGCGCCGCATTCCTG
>JBBAAB010000169.1:0-4160 GCA_041658445.1 Thermoleophilia bacterium | reverse complement strand
GCGCCGGTGGTGGGATCGCCGCCCTCGCCGCCCTGCTGCTGCCAGGTGTTCGCGAAGACGCGCCCGGAAGCGTCGCTGAGCCCAGCACCTCGAAATTCGTGCCTCACCCGCCCGCAATACCGGACGAAAGTTCGCCTCGCTCAGGATTCGGGCGACCTCCGCGCGTTTGTCCCCTGAATCTCGATCTGGCCATTCTTCACCGTGCCACCGGTGCCGCAAGCCTTCTGCATCGCCTTGGCCAGTTGCTACTTTTCCGGCAGACCGATGCCGATAAAACCCTTTACCACCCTCGCGATCAATGGTAAGTTGGGTCAACGAAAACTTTTTTCAATTCGGGCAATTGCGGGATGGCGTCGCAGGGTCGCAAAGGGCCGAAAGGCAAGAAGGCCGGGCATAACGCCAGGGGTAGAAAACAGCTAAGAACTGAACCCCGGCTGGAACAGCCGGTTGCAGACCCGGCCGGCGCTGTGCCTTGCCAGCTCTGCGGCCACCCGGTGGACCCCAAACGCATGCACTTTCACCTGGTACGGTATCATGGAATCGCATTCCGCTCCAAAAATGGTTAAGCCATCAACCGCCTGCCGCAGACCGGCGCCAAGGGCAGCTACCTGAAGCCGCAGCTCAAGGACGAGCTCATAGAGCACAAGCAATACATCGTGTGCCTTCGGCAAGCGTGTATTGGCCCAAAAATCCGCACAACGCGGGCTCTGCGCCTGGAAAAGTCAGGACTAGCTGGGGAAAAGAATCGGACCGGCTTTAGCTCGATGGATTACTCAGCGCTGGGTAATTCCAAGGCAACCAAAGCTCTGGATGCTCCCGAACCGGTGAGGGGTTTTTCTGCAAGGCAGTCAAATAATCGAAGACATTCACCGCCGCCAGACGGCAAGTGTGGATTAAGCTCATGAACAAGTCCCCTACCTGCGCCCCTCGCTCGGTTTTATACCCCATCGAGTTTTTTCGGTGCAGGATGGCCATCTTCAAGGCGCGCTCGCAGATGTTGTTATCGAGCGGCGCTCCGGGTTGGCGCAGGAAAAGGGTGAGCGGCTCCCAGTGTTTGAGCAAATAACCCATGGCCTCACCCAACCCCGAGTTGGGCTCCACGTTTTTGAGTTCGAGCTGTTCTTGCATCCAGTGTTGCAGCGCGTTCATCACCGGTCCACTGTGCTCTTGGTGGAAACGCAGCCGGGCTTCGGGCGTGAGCCCCCGTTCCTGGCTCTGAGCGTCGTAGTGATAAACTTCTCCCAGGCTTTCGAGCACCTGGCGGCATTCCGTCGGGAAGTGGTCGGCGATTTCCACGAAGGCCCGCCGACCGTGCGCTAGACAGTGGCTTAAGAGGGTTTTAAATTCCTGGGACGGATTGCGCGAGAGCGCGTCGCACATCTGAATGGGTGGGTCCAAGCCCTCGGGCCGACGCCGCAAGAGCTGGTCGAGATTCTCTCCGGCATGGTTTCGGCCCGTGAAAAACAAGGCGATGGTATGCCCGCCGGATTGGGAAACGATCCCCGTGGTGAAAATCCCTTTGCGGACGTCTTTCTCGGTGGCCCGGTCGATCTCCAAACGCAGACTTTGCACCCGCATCGTGGTGTCATCGTTGTGGATGATTTGGCCGGCCGCCGCCAGGTCCAGCAGCTTTTGATAAGCCGGTTCGAAGGCTTGCGTGGCTTCCTCGATCAGTTCCCATTGGGTCGAAGCGGGCAGTGGCACCCCGAAATCCTTTTGCCATTTCTCCAGGCGATAATGGGGCAGGCCCGCCCCGAAGCGCAGCAGCCCCAGCATGAGGCCCACGTTGGGATCGTATTTGCAGGTCCCGGCTTGCGGGGGCGTCGGGGCCGTGAAGACCGCGCCGCAGAGATGGCAGCGCAGTTTCTCCAGTTCATAAATGTCGGCGGCGATCACCGGTTGGGCCGTAATCCGCACCACCACGCCGGGAGTTTTCACCCGATACAGCTTGCCCTGGGGACAGACCGGACAGGCATCTCCCGGATGGAGCTGGGGATGCCCGACGGGGATGCGCCGGGCGCCGGGATATTTTTTAATCCCATTGCGGCCGTGTCCCGGAGGCTTGGGACCGGACGGTGTGGCGGCAAGATCGACCGGAACGTCGGCCGCCTTGGCTGGGTTCAGGACTTGGGCGGTCTTTTCGGTGCGGGCGCCAAAGAGGAGCCGGTTAAGGCGGCCGATGGTGGTCTCCTTTCTTTCCACGAGGGCCATGAGCCACACGAGGGTTTGGAGCAGCGGTTCCACCAAGGCATAGGTCGCCGGGTTGAGTTGGGCGCGCAACTGGGCCAGCAGCTCGTCCAACTGGCCGGCACTCAGGCTCACGATCTTGGGCGCTTTATCTTTAGCCATGGTCGAGCCCCAGATGGCGGCGAAAATTCCGGGCCAGAGGATAAACCCAGTGTTCTTTGCGGGAGCGGTTGGGCCGGCCCGTGCGATCGTTTTTGCCCCGTCCGGTGGTCAGGCCCAGGTAGGTCCAGTTGGCCGCCCGATAGCACGTCCCCCGGAAACGCTCCGGATCCACGAAGGTTTCCAAGAGGTAAATCCGATGCCCGTAAAGCTGCTGCCAATCGGCGGAAATCCGTTGCGCCATGCGTCCCAGCAAATGGCTGGCCAGATGCGGCACCTTCACCCAGGGTAAAACCAGAAACCGGGTGTTATAGGCAAGGAAATGGATGTTCTGCCGGCACGCTTCGCGCGTCCAGCCCACGAAGCGATCCCGGTGTCGCACCTGGGGCGAGGAAGACGACCACGCCAGCGCCGCCACCGGCTGGCCCTGGGCATAGGCCAAATACTTGAGGTGCTCGCCCACCGGCTGGGTGTAACGCAGATAGTGGTAGTCCTGCATCAAGCGACCAAACAGGGGTTCTTCCGGAGTCCGGCGCACCTGGCGAATCGCCACCGGTCCCAGTTCGGAAAAGCTCCTTTCCAGCGGAGACATTTCGATCCCCAAGGCTCCGGTCAGTTCCCGCTGCCGCCGCTCAATCACGTTATTGCGGGGAGCAAAGCGTTTGGCGGGCAGTTCAATAAGTCCCCGCCGATGCAGCTGTAACATGAGGCTGCGGCAGACCATGTCCCGCAACTGGCCGTTGGGCTGGACCCAGTTCCAAGCTTGGCACAACAGGGCCGAGAGTCGGCGGCGGCTCGCGTCGGGATGGACGGCCATCAATTGCCGGATAAAATCAAGATCGGCGGCCTTCACCGTCCGGCCTCGGTAGCGGAGGATCTCGTCGGACATGAAGCCAGAGTAGAGAAGAAAAAAATGGAACGCACGAAAAATCGTTCGTTAGCCCCCGATTTTTTTCATCCCGCCGGCACCAGGGGCCGCCAGAGCGGCGCGGTCGAAGCTTGGAGGGGGTTCCCATTCCACAAGAGCACCTGCAACTGGTGGGGATCCACCCGAAAGATTTTTCCATTCCCAGGCGTGGGCCACCACCCAAATCGACCTTGCGAGAGCCGCTTCTGGCACAGCCAAAATCCTTGGCCATCGTAACTCAAAAACTTAAGGGATCGCCGGCTCCGCCCGGCAAACACAAACAGCGCGCCCGCCATCGGCTCGACTTCCAAGGCTTGACGACACACGGCCACCAGCCCATCGATGCCTTTGCGAAAATCCACCGGCTCGACCGCCAGGAGAATCCGCATTTGGGGAGTGATTTGAATCATGGCCGCTGGCGCCAGAAAGCTTCGGCCAGCGGCAGGACCTCGCCGGAACTTCCCGCCTGGAAATGGATCGTCATTTTCGCCCCGGTGCGATGCGTCAACTCGACGAGGCACTCTGGACGGCCGTTCGGAGAGGGCGGAAGGGCCAACTCCACAAAGGCGGGCAAGGCAACCGGAGCCCAACTGGGCGACGCGGTGGCCAGCCGATCTTTGAGTCGGCGATAATGCAAGCGCAGCACCTGCGAGACCCGACTAACGCCTTCGGTTCGAGCCAAGGCTATCGCGTCCGTCCAAAAGGGTTCCGGGATCCGACTGCGTCCGTGCCGATGCTGACGCCAGGCTTCCAGGCGCTGGCGCACTACCGTGAGGCTGAGAGATGGTGTAACGATTCGTTTCATGGTTTTCTCCGTTGCTCGATCTTGCACCAGAGACTACCAGAACGGCGTTGCGAGCCTCACGCACGCTTGCCGAAGGGACACGAAGCAAAACCTGGGCATGAC
>JBBAAB010000168.1:0-4161 GCA_041658445.1 Thermoleophilia bacterium | reverse complement strand
ATGAATTCAATGCGGGAGTCGGGCTCTCGAAAGCGATCTCCATCTCTTTCCCGCAGGCGGTACCGATGGTCGCGGCGTTGCGCAAGGAGTACTGCCGCCGGTTCATCAAGGGCAAGTGCGGTGTCTGCAAGAAGGTCTGCCCAGCGGACGCGATCGACTACGAACAGGAAGATGAGATAGTGACCGGTAAGTACGGCGCCATCGTGGCGGCTACCGGCTATGAACTTTTCGACTGGCGTGAGGCTTATCCCGATTATGGCGGCGGTCAGTACCCGGATGTTATTACTTCCCTGCAATATGAGCGCATGCTGTCGGCCTCGGGGCCGACTGGAGGGCACGTTAAGCGGCCATCGGACGGGGCCGAGCCCAAAAACGTCGTCTTCGTCAGTTGCGTGGGCTCCCGTGACGAGTCCGTCGGGCGCCCCTTCTGCTGCAGCGTCGGCTGCATGTATATCGCCAAGCAGGCGATCCTGACGAAAGAGCATATTCCCGATTCGCAGTCTTATGTCTTTTATATAGATATCAGGGCTACCGGCAAGGGCTACGAGGAATTTACCCGCCGCGCCCAAAAGGAGTTCGGGGCCGTCTACCTGCGTGGCCGGGTCGGCAAGATTTATCCGTGGCATGGGCGATTGATGGTCATGGGAACGGATACGCTTTCCGGCGATCAGGTTGAGATAGAAGCCGACCTGGTAGTGCTGGCGACCGGCTTTGCCGCTTCCGAAGGCGCCGGTGAGCTGGCGCGGCGCATGAACATTTCCTACGACCAGTACGAGTTCTTCACCGAGAGCCATCCGAAGCTGAGGCCCGTCGAGACCAACACGGGCGGCGTCTTTCTGGCGGGTGCCTGCCAGGGTCCGAAAGACATACCTGACTCTGTCGCCCAGGCAAGCGCGGCCGCGGCCAAGGTCATCGGTCTGCTCTCAAAGGGTGAGCTGGAGACCAGCCCCATGGTCGCGGAAGTGAACCAGACAAGCTGCGTCGGCTGTTTCAAGTGCCGCGAGGTCTGTCCTTACGGCGCCATAGAGGAGCAGGAGCTGAGGGACGGCCGCGTGGTCGCGCATGTGATCGATTCGCTCTGCCAGGGCTGCGGGCTCTGCAACGTCGCCTGCCCGCCGGCCGTGATACCACTTAAGGGATATACTGACAACCAGCTCATCGCGGAAGTAGTGGAGGTGCTCAGGTGAAACTGGTCGGATTTCTCTGCAACTGGTGCTCTTACGCCGGCGCCGACATGGCGGGCACGGCTCGTATGAAGCAGCCGGCCGACCTGCGCATTGTGCGACTTCCCTGCACCGGCAGGGTCAATCCGCTGCTGATCCTCAAGGCTTTCCAGGAAGGCGCTGACGGTGTGCTGGTAAGCGGCTGCCATCCGGGAGACTGCCATTATAACGACGGCAATTATTATGCCAGGCGGCGGCTGGAGCTGCTCGAACGCATGCTGCCGGTCTACGGCATCGAGCCGGAGCGGTTCCACTATACGTGGGTAAGCGCTTCGGAAGGGGCGCGCTGGGCCGAAGTGGTGGGCGAGTTCTCGGCGCGGGTCGCGTCTCTGGAGGCCGGATGACGGATATAGCCGCAGCAATAGACAGGATTCTGGAGTCAGCCGATTTCGTGCTCGGCTGGGGCCGCGACGATGAGACGGGCGTGGCCGAACCCGCGCGGTTCCATTCATCGGAGGAAGCCGGGCAGGCCGTGCTCGATTCAACCTGCGTGCACAACCTTGCCGTGCATCTGCCGCGGCTCAAGGACAGGACGGTCGGCATCGTCGCAAAAAGTTGCGACGCGCGCAGTATCGCGCAGCTTATCGTTGAGAGCGAGGTCGACCGCGGGCGGGTGAAGGTGATCGGTGTCACCTGCGCGGCGGGGATGCTCGATGTCAAGGCGATCTGGCGGCGTTTCGGGTATGGAATGCGGATCGATGACCGGGGGGACATCCTGTCGGTCGGCGGCCAGCAGCTTGATAGAAACGAATACCTGATGGGCAAGTGCAGGGATTGCGCAGGCGCTGAGCCTGTGATCCATGATGAACTGGTCGCGATGCCTGGCCCGGCGCCGGATCCGGCGCGTGGAGCATCAGGCGAGTCTAGAGGAACGACACCTGGTGGGGCCGCCGTGCTGAAGCAGAGGTTCGACGCGATGTCTGCCGCCGAACGGCGCGCTTTCTGGCGCGAACAGTTTTCCCGCTGTATACGCTGTTATGCCTGCCGCGAGGCTTGCCCGATGTGTTTCTGCCGCGATGTCTGCACCATGCAGACAACCGATCCACATTGGGCCGGCGGCGACATAAATGCCAGGGAATCGGAGATGGTGCAGCTCGTTCGCGTAAATCACCTGGCGGGCCGTTGCACCGGCTGTGGCGAATGCGAGCGGGCCTGCCCTGTCGGTATTCCGCTGATGCTGCTTTTAAACGAGCAGAACAGCATCATCGATGAGATGTTTGATTATCGGGCCGGCACCGACTTTAACGCAAAACCACCGTTGCTGACTTTTGATATCAAGAACGATTCGTGGGGCGGCGGATGATGAGATTCCTCGCGGCGGAAAAAATGGAAGCGCTCCTGGAGATGCTGGCGAAGATGTCATCGCTCTGGATACCGACAGCCAGGGAGGACGCCGCAGGCACCATCATGTTCGAACCGTGGGCGCCGGGAGCAGGGCCTGTTCTTGACAGGTTCACGACGCTGTCGGCCAAGGAGCTGCTCCTGCCCGCGACCGAGAAACTCTTTTCCTTTGCGTATAACCTGTCCGAAGGCGAAGAGAGCATCGAAATCGAGCCCGCAAGTCAAGAAGGGGGAAATATAATTTTTGGATCCCGGGCCTGTGACGCCAAAGCGATCACGGTACTTGACGCCCTCTTCATGCGGCCACCGGGTGAAGGCTATGGCGACGATCAGTACCGGAGCCGGCGCCTGGACCTGACCGTTTTAACCATTGCCTGCACGACCTGCGACGCGGCCTGTTTCTGCTCATCTTTTGAAAACGGTCCGGCGGAGAAGGCCGGCTCGGATGTTTTCCTCTACCCGGTTGAAGGCGGCTGGCTTGCGGAAGGCATCACGGACAGGGGAAGGGAGCTGATCGGCGGCGAGCCCTTTGCGGACTCTGAACTCAAACCGCCCGAGCTGGCTGTCACGGCCAGGGTGGATATCGCCGGCCTTCAGGAGAAGCTGCTGGAAATCTTCAGCAACATCGACTTCTGGCAGGAAGCCACGGCCAAATGCCTCTCCTGCGGCTACTGCACGTACACCTGCCCCACCTGTTACTGTTTTAACATCTTTGACGAGATGCGGTCCGACCGTGAAGGCGAGCGCCTGCGCGGCTGGGACGCCTGCATGTTCAGCCTCTACACGCGCGAGACTTCGGGGCATAATCCACGGCCCACGATCGCCCATCGTTATCGCAACCGCATCAGCCACAAGTTCAGCTATTATCCGGCAAACCAGGGTGAGACCCTTTGCACCGGCTGCGGGCGCTGTATCCGCGGCTGTCCGGTCGGTCTTGATATCAGGGATGTCCTGACGGGCGTGAAGGAGCTGTGAGCGGATGACAACCATAGCACAGGCAGGCATGAAGGCGACGAACCCGCTGGTGCCGGAACCGGCGACGGTATCCGAAGTTATCGTCGAGACCGGGAATATCAGGACTATTCGCCTGAGATTCGACGATCCGGACACCATGAAGAACTTCACGTTTTTGCCCGGGCAGATCGGCCAGCTGGGGATCCTGGGTGCCGGCGAGTCCACATTTGCCATATCCTCGCCGCCTTCACGGAAAGAATATTTCCAGTTCTCGGTGATGAAAACGGGAGTCGTCACCAGCGCCATCCACGAGCTGGCCGAGGGCGATCGCGTCTCCGTGCGGGCGCCGATGGGTTGCGCCTTTCCCACGGAGGACTGGAAGGGCAAGAATATCATCGTGGCCGGCGGTGGCATCGGCATGGCGCCTCTGCGCTCACTGTTTATGTATCTTCTGGACCATCGCGCCGACTACGGCGGCCTCACGCTTGTATACGGCGCCCGTACGCCCGAAGATCTCTGCTTTGAGGCTGACCGCGATGCCTGGGAGCAGCGGGACGACGTGAACTTCATCTCCACGATCGATAATGTATGCTCCGGTTGGGATGGCTGCGTCGGACTGGTGCCGTCGATCCTGGAGGATGAG
>JBBAAB010000167.1:0-4175 GCA_041658445.1 Thermoleophilia bacterium | reverse complement strand
CGGCGCCGGCCTGGAAAAGGGCGGAGCGCACGCGGTCGAGATCGTCCGGGGGAACAAAAACAATCAGCTTTGACCATTCAGCCTGAGCGGGCACAACGGGCTTTACGCGACTTAATTCCATCAGGTCAGCCAGAATGTCAGACAGCCCATGCCGGGCTGAATCAAGATTCGTATGGGCGGCGACGACGGCGATGCCTTCGCGGCTGGCTGATCTTACAAGCCTGCCTGTACCGCTCTCGTCACAAACCGAAGAAAGCGGCTGGAAGATCAGGGGGTGGTGGGTCAATATCAGGGCACAACCAAGCTTTTTGGCTTCATTAATGGTCTCTTCAGAGACATCGAGAGACACCAGTACCGAAGTGAGACTGACATCCCTGGAACCCACCTGCAGACCGACGTTATCCCACTCTTCCACGAGCGACTGCGGGGCAAGTTCCTCGAGGATTGTGAGAAACTCACTGACGAGGATGGCCATCATACTCCTTGCAAAAAATAATGATTGCGGAAATGGGTGTACAGACAGCCGGGCCGTGCGGATTCTGCAATTCGTTCAAGATGATGTTTTTGAAGACTCGGACAGCGTCCCGCTCTCCATTACCAGGGTTCGCACCGCCCTGGCGGCGAGGTGGCGCGAATGCGTGACCATTACGATGGTAACACCACGGGCATTGACCTGCTCGAACAGATCCATGATATCTGTTTCCGTATCCTCGTCAAGGTCGCCGGTCGGCTCATCCGCCAGGATTATACCGGGCTCGTTGATGAGCGCGCGTGCGATAGCCACACGCCGCTGCTGACCGCCCGAAAGCTCTGATGGATAGGCCTTCGCCTTGTCCGGAACGCCCACCATCTCCAGTAGCTCCTGCGCGTGGCCGGCGCCGCCCTTCTCTCCAGCGGCAAAACTCGCGGGCAGTCTGACATTGTCAAGACAGGTGAGAGTCTGTATCAGGCTGGAAAACTGGAAACAGAATCCGATCTTTTCGCTTCTCAGGAGAGCCAGCTGCCTGTTTTCAAGAGTCCAGATGTCCGTGCCGCCGACGAAGACATTACCCGTAGTCGGCTTCGTCAGACCTCCCATCAGGCTAACCAGGGTTGTCTTGCCACTGCCCGAATGCCCGACTATGGCGATGAATTCACCGTCGGTAACCTTAAGCGATGCTTCATCGACAGCATTGATTGTGACACCACCGCTGATATATCTCTTGGTTACGTTCCTTAGTTCGATCATTTTGTACGAATCCCCTGAGTCAAGATACCGTTTCCCGGTTTTCCATAGTTCATTCACCAGTCCTGATGGCCTGGTAGGGCTCCAGGCGGCTTGCCACGATTGCCGGGTACAGTGCCGCGAGGATTCCGGTTGCTACAGCCATCACCAGGTATCCCAGCGCAAAAGAAGCTATGAATACCGTTCCGGGCCATAAGTATTCAATTCCCAGCGAGGCGGCTATCGGCCCTTTGATGATGAGCATCGCAACCGCTCCTACCGCAAGACCGGCTGCTCCGCCTATGGCGGTCAACTGCACCGCCTCCAGCATTACCAGCCGGAATATGAAGCCCCTGGTCGCCCCCATTGCCTGGAGCAGACCCAGCTCACGGCGCCGTTCGTTGACGACCATTGAAAAGAGGGCGCCGATCATAAGCACTGCTATAAGCCAGAAGCCGGCGCCAATGAGCAGGAGGCCGGGCGTGAGGCTTTCCAGCTGGCGGGCGATTGAGCTCGACATGAGCTCATGGGAGGTGACGACAGCCACGCCGCGGATATCCACCTCGATCTGACTGGCGACGTCGCCCCGGTCCGCGCCGGAGTCAACATTGACCATCAGGGCCGATATATCACCCTCATTGATCTCCAGCTTCTTCACCGCCCGGAAATCCGACTGCCTGGCCATTTCGTAGACGGATTTGATCGTGACGAAACCCGAGTCATCGATGCCGATGCCGGTCGGATCCAGGATTCCCACCACGGTGAACTCTTGCCCGTAGAAGTGCTCGACGTCACCTACCTGACTCTCTGATTTGCCCATGAATACGTGTGCATTGGAGCCCAGGATAATCTCGTTGTCACCAAGTTGCCTGCCGCCCAGGTGTTCTTCCATCCATGGCTTGATCGTGAAGTCTGTCCGCGGGTCGATGCCTACCAACTGCAGGCTGCCCGAACATCAGCCGCCCGCGGCCAACGTGGCAAAGTAGAGCTGCGGCGACACCATTCTTACCCCCGGGATGTCCTCGACCTGCTCCACAACCGAGCCTTCCATGACGAAGGTGCTGGGCTCACCGGAGATTATCGTTGAAGCAATCTTGGAAGTGTATCCAGGGGGCACGACCATCATGTCCGCGCCAAGACGCGCAGTCCCCTGCGCCAGGCTTTTTGAGACACCCTCTCCGAGGATCGTTGTCGGAAAAAGTATGGCTGCCACCAGACCGACGGCGAACACAGTCACGAGGCTGCGAAACATCTTGCGCCTGATGTTCTGTCGCGTAATATATAAAATCCCCACGTTCCTGCTAGTCTTCAACTATGACCCTCCCCGCCTGGCCGGGTATTCGCATGTCATGATATGGGTATTCCCCTTTTTCGCTGAAAGTGTGCGTCCAGCTTTCGCCCTTCTCCAGCACGGGAGACATAAAAGCATCAGTCATGACCGGCGGAGCGCCGCTCATCACCTGACGGCTGCGCCTGTCTTCGTTCTTCCAGGTGACTTCATGGCCTTTCTTGATGGTCACGGTATCCGGCTCGAATTTCAGCTCTTTCATGGTGATGGTCGCGCCGCCGCCACAGGCGGCGGCGTATAACAGAAGAGCGGCCGCAAGATGCGCGGTTATGATAATCCGCGCCGCGCGTAAACCACTTTGCCGGCATAAAATTTTCCTTACGATATTCATTGAATCCTTCATACGTTTATTTCTATCCGAATCCGTAAATGCAAGACTTGCGAACTTTGATTCATTACATCATACGCGCCCCCGCCGGAGGCGGGGGCGCGTATCGTTACTACCTCACCTCAGCCACTCAGTGCTCCCCTAGTTCTGCTCCCAGAGGATCAGTGAGCAGACCTGCGGCACCGGGATGCCGGGGATGCGGTCGATGACCTGATCCTTCTCGACATCGTAGACGAAAATGCTGCTACTCTTCTCGTCCGGCTCCTTACGAACTGCGATGTATCCCGTCTTGCCATCGGAACTGAAGACCATGGCATGCGGGTCCTTGCCGACCGGCACTGTCTTCACGATCTCGTCGGTTGCGGTATCGATCTTGACGACGGCACCATCAATGCTGTCCATGACATACAGGTACTTGCCATCGGGGGTCATCTCCGACTGGTGGGCGAGCGTCGCACCCGTAGGCGACGGCTTTGTCACGTTTTCGATCCTCTTGACAAACGCTCCACTGGGCCATTCGTACTTGGCAACAAAACCTGCCCCTGTCGGATTCTTGGGATCGCTCATGTTGCTCAAATAGACGTACTTGTTATCAAGTGTCCAGCTTACGCCGCAGATGCTATTGGTATTCGGCGCTCCACCCAATTTTGCGTCGCCAATTGTATCCGTGGAGCCGTCGAGCGGATATGCCTTGCCGTCAGCCATCGCGGACAGATAGATGAGTCCGTCTGGGCCCATCTGCATGCCGCATACCTTGATGCCCGGCTTGTCGGTGATGGTCTTGGTGACCTTGTTGTCAGACAGGTCGACCTTGAGCACGCTGCCATCGGTTGCGTTGCCGATATAAATGCCCTTGGGCTGCTCAGTCGTAACCTTTCCGGCTGTCCTGGGCGCTGTCTTGGTATCAGCGGTGAAGATGATGCCGTGCGGAGCCTTGGAGTCAGGCAGATTAACCATCTCTACCTTCTTGGTCTTGAGGTCCACCACGGCATATCCCATCGGGCCTGTTCCCGCCGTCGCTTCGCCCGAGCCGGTTACAGCAACATAAATCTTGCCATTTGCCTGACCGGCCGCTTTTGTAGTAGCCGTCTTGGTCGTGGTCGTCGTGTCGTCTCCGCAACCAACCGCGACAACAATCAGTAGCGCGGTAACCATGACTGCTATGACAACCGCCGACCAGAACCTGGCCGATTTAATACTTCTTCCCATGTTTTTTCCTCCCTGGTTTGATTGAAAAATGACAAAAACAAACCTTTTTTACATTTCACATCACTTCCCCCTGCGCCGTGCGGTAT
>JBBAAB010000166.1:0-4181 GCA_041658445.1 Thermoleophilia bacterium | reverse complement strand
AGGCGGCGCAAATACAAACGGGAATAACCCGGGGTTTTCGAAGTTCAAACCGTCAAACCGGGGACGTACGTCCCCTTAACCGTCTCAACCGCCGCCCGGATCCAGGAACTGAACGGTCACCGCCAGCGCGTTGACGAGAAAATGGCCGGCGATACCGGGCCAGAGGGATTTTGTCTTGTGCATCAGGTACGCGAATCCGAATCCCAGGATGAATATGGGGATATACAGTGTGGGATCGATATGGGCGAGCGCGAAGATGAAAGAAGAAATGATTGCCCCGGGGAAAAAGCCCAGCCTCTGCTCCAGTCCCTGGTGAATTATACCACGAAAAAACATTTCCTCAACAACAGGCGTAAGCACGGCGACCAGCATCATCGTCAGGATGTAACTTGCCAGCGACAGTCCGAACATATCTGTCACCGAGGTTTGCTCCGGAGTCACAAAATTGGTGTAGATCCACTCGGCGATGCCGGCCAGTATCCTGACGACGACAGTGAGCCAGATTGCCGTCCAGAGCCGCGTGCGGCGAAAGCCCAGGACGTTCAGGCTCAGATGGTATCCGCGGATCTTCATATAGGTGAAGGCCACGCCCAGCATGACCGCCCACTGAACGAACCACATGAATGAATTCACAAGAGGTGAATCCGCGAACAGGTTTTCGGGGTCTGAACCGGAAATGGTGTAATAAACGACGCCGGCCACGGCGCCAAAAACCGTGAAGATGGCCAACCCGAATACGATTACGAGCCCGATGATGGCAAAGACGTCCGGCATTGACCAGGGGACACGGGGCATCCCCTGCTTTTTCGGTGGCTCGGGTATTACGGCCTCCGGCATCCCGTCCATGCCCGGATCGTTGACCGCGGAGTCCCCGGATTTTGCATTGTTATCTGTCAGGGAATCGTCATCCAAGGTCTAACCCCGGCGATCCCGGTAAGCGTTCGTGAACGATCAACCTGCTTTCCCCATGAACGCCTTGATCAGGTCTATGGGTATGGGGAAGATAGTGGTTGAGTTGTGCTCCGATGCTATTTCAGCAAGGGTCTGCAGATAGCGCAACTGCAGCGCCACCGGCTCGGCGGCGATGACGGTGGCGGCCTGGGCCAGCTTCTCCGAGGCCTGGAACTCGCCCTCGGCGGCGATGATCTTGGCGCGCCGCTCACGCTCGGCTTCGGCCTGCCGGGCCATGGCCCTCTGCATCGTCTGCGGTATCTCCACGTCCTTGACCTCGACGGTGACCACCTTGATGCCCCAGGGCGCCGTCTGCTCATCGATGATTATCTGCAGCTGCTGGTTGATCTTGTCGCGCTCGGCCAGCAGGTGGTCCAGGTCCGCCTGTCCCAGGGTGCTGCGCAGCGTGGTCTGGGCGATCTGCGAAGTGGCGACGATATAGTCCTCGACCTCAACGATGGCCTTGTTGGGCTCCATGACACGGAAATAGACGACGGCGTTGACCTTGGCGGGCACGTTGTCCCTGGTAATTATCTCCTGCGGTGGCACGCTCATGGTGACGATGCGCTGGTCGACCCTGATCATGCGGTCCACGAACGGGATCAGCAGGAACAGGCCCGGCCCTTTCTGGCCGATGAGGCGTCCGAGGCGAAAGACCACGCCGCGCTCGTATTCCCGCGCGATGCGGATGGCCGAAAAAAGCACGATCACAACAAACAAAACTATTATTCCCAGAAGTACACCGACAACGGCGCCCATCTCAAACCTCCCTGTTCGACTTGATAAAAAGACATTTCGCTTCCCTTAAGTCCGCTTCACCTTCAGCATCAGCCCACGCACGTCCGTCACCTGTACTTCTTCCCCCTTTTCGATAGTCATACCCTCGGGGGCCTCGGCGCTCCATATCTCGCCGTGAACGAACACCTGTCCCAGCGGATCCAGAAGGCTGCGGGAATACCCGACTTCGCCGACCATCGCCTTCTTGCCGGTCTTCTCGGGCAGCCGCCGCGCCTGTATGACCTTTTTGGCCGCCAGGAGGAAGAAAGCCGTAGTAAGCAGGGCCAAAGCGATATTCAGTGGCCAGGCTACGCGCAGGAACGGGGCGGATGTATCGAACAGAAAGAACGACCCGATGATCAGGCTGACGATCCCTCCGATACTGAGAGCGCCATGGCTGGCAATATACAGGTCCGCGCCCAGCAGCGCCACGCCGAACACGATCAGCACCAGTCCCGCGATGTTGACCGGAAGAACATACATGGCATATAGGGATATCAGCAGCGCGATGATCCCGCTGATGGCGCCCACGCCGATGCCGGGGTGGACAAACTCGTAAGCCAGCGCCAGCAATCCGAAAAGGAAGAGGACGTAAGCGACATTGGGGTTGAGGATTATATGGAGAAGGCTCTCCTTGAAGCTCATTCCCGCCTCGGTGGCGCCGGCGCCTTCGGTATTGATGGTGATTCCCTTGGCCCTGGTCGTATATCCGTTGACCTGCTGGAGCAGGGAGTCCAGACTGTCGGCCCTGAATTCGATCACGCTCTTGTCGAGCGCATCGTCGGCGCTGAGGGAGACAGACTGGCGTACGGCAAGCTCGGCCCAGTTTGCATTGCGGCTGTTGGCTTCGGCCAGAGCGCGCATGTACGCCGCCGAGTCGTTGGTTATTTTTATACCTTGCTCGCTGGACGGTTCGGCGCCGATGGCCACGGGATGGGCGGCGCCGAGGTTGGATCCGGAAGCCATGGCAGCCGCATCCGAGGCCATGAGGATATAGGTGCCGGCCGAAGCGGCCCGCGCTCCCGAAGGCGCTACGTAGACTATGACCGGCAGCTTCGAGCCCGCAATCTTCCTGATGATGTTGCGCATGGACTCGTCGAGCCCTCCCGGGGTGTCGATCTGCAGCACTATCGTCCCGGTGCCGTCCTGTTCGGCGTCGCCGATGCTTCGGGTCACGTAATCCGCGACAAGGGGGTCGATGACACCCTCGACCGGGATCACCCTTACTCCGGGAGCCGCGCCCTCGGCCCTGCCACCCATACCGGAGAATGCCCCTGCCGCGAGCAACGCCAGCAGCAATAAGAGCATGAGGGCACCCATTGCCAGCCTTCCGCGCCGGTAATCGGGCTTGCGAAAGCGTTCACGTCCCGGCGAGAGCGCCGACACCTTCCAGCGCCGGACACCGCCTCGACGACTCCGTCTATTATTGTTTTTGTTGTCCTGTCTTCCCAATCAGGCGTTCCGGAATTTGAACATTTTAATACCGATGCCAAAGCAGACGATCCCGTAGATCAGCAGGGCGGCCGCTTGCGGCAGGATATCATTAAAGCCCTTCCCGCCCAGCATGACGCCGAACAGCAGGAACATCACCGCATAGCCGGGCGTCTGGGTGTCGAACATGTTGACTTCCTGCAGACCCGCGGCGTTATTGATCTCCACTGCGACCGGGGGATTCCCGGTCATCTCTTTTACCGCGGCCGGCGCCGCGTCCACGGCGACGACGGTGGGCTCGGCATCTGGCGCGAATTTAAGCACCTCGGCCACCGAAACTCGGACCGACACAACCATGCCGCTAAGCCTGCTGGCCGCGCCGCTTATCATGCCCACCATGAACGGCCTGTTGGTGTTGTCGTTGGGGTCCACAAAGACCGAGAGCCCAGTATCGGAACCGGTCAGAATCTGCGAGGAAAAATCCGCCGGGATTATAAGGCCGGTCTTGTAACTGGTATCCCCGACCTTCAGCGCCCTGGTTTCATCCGCGTCCGCCTCGACTATGTTGAGTCCCTCTGTCGCTCCCAGTCCGTCCAGCAGTTGTTTGCCGACGACCCCCTGATCGAGGTTCGTGACCAGCAGCTGTGATTTGAGCTGGCCGCTGAAAGCGGGTCCGAGCGCCATCGATGCGACCAGGATCACGGCCAGCGGCGTCACCAGCAGCAGAATCCAGGCGCCCTTGTCCTTGCTGATGACCAGCAGGTCCTTCCTGGTGATATCCCAAAGACGCCGCAGCTGCTTCATTCTCGCAGCTCCTTGCCCGTGAGGTGGATGAAAAGCTTCTCCAGGTTCGGAGTATAAATCTCCAGGTGGCTGACCTCGCAGCCCGAGTCCTCCAGCACTTTCAGGACCGGCGGCAGCGAGTGGGCACTGTTCATTGACGAGATGGTCAGCCCGTCGTCCTGTTGATTGACGGCTGTGACTCCGTTCTGCTCATTTATCTGCTGCGATAGCCCGGCAGG
>JBBAAB010000165.1:0-4194 GCA_041658445.1 Thermoleophilia bacterium | reverse complement strand
GAATTGCGACCGCATCGCCATCATAGATACCGGCAGGATCGTGGCGCTGGACACGCCGGGTTCCCTGAAACACGGTGTCGGCGGCGACATTATCACCCTGCGTTCAGCGGATGCCAACGCGACGGTAGCGGAACTGAAAGACAAGTTCGACCTCGACGCCGCGATCAAGCCGGCGCTGGCCGATACGTCGGGTCCCGCGGGTGAGCGCATCTATCTGGAGGTTCCCAGCGGTCGTACACTGCTGCCGCGGATACTCAGGGGCATTACCACGGAGATACTTTCCGTTACCGTCCGGGAGCCGACGCTCGACGATGTCTTCCTCAGCCTGACCGGAAAGCAGATACGCGACGAGTCGGTCGACAAGATGGACGCGATGAAGACGCGCGTGCGGCGGCGCCGCTCGCAGGGGGGGACGGGACATTGAAACGTTTCCGCGCCACATACATAATCTGGCTGCGTGACCTCAAGCGCCATTTTCGGGACCGCGCCCGCATATTCGGCTCGCTGGCAACTCCGATCATCTTTATTTTCATCCTGGGGCAGGGGCTGGGTTCCTCCATCAGTGGCGGCATCCCCGCGGCCGGCGGAGCCCTGGACTACAAGACCTTCATGTTTCCGGGGATCCTGGGGATGACAGTGCTTTTTGCCGGGGTATTCTCGGCTGTCTCCATCGTCTGGGACCGCGAGTTCGGCTTCCTCAAGGAGATGCTGGTGGCGCCGGTTCCCAGCTGGAGCATCGCCCTCGGCAAGGTGATCAGCGGCGCCACGATTGCTTCGTTCCAGGGCTGCCTGATGCTGATCCTTGCGCCGTTTGCCGGGGTCAGCCTGTCGCCGCTGATGATTGCAAAACTGTTGCCGACGCTCTTTCTGGTCTCATTCTCCATGACCGGCATGGGAGTGCTGGTGGCCACGCGGCTTAAAAGCATGCAGGGTTTTCAGATGATCATGAACTTCATCATGATGCCCATGTTCTTCCTCTCCGGAGCCATGTTCCCGCTGGCAAACGCTCCTACCTGGATGGACATCCTGTCGAAACTGGACCCACTCACCTATGGCGTTGACGCGTTGCGCTCCATAATGCTCACTGATGTTCCGTCGCGGTATGCGTTCACGACCGACATCGCGGTAATCATGCTGATTTCCGCCGTTATGCTGACCGTTGCCATTTCCACCTTCAGCCGCCAGTCATGACGAAAAAAAAAGTGCGAACTTAATGGGCCGGCGCTCCCGCCTGCAGGCACATCCCCGTTACCGCTGGCTGGTCCTGGTAACGGTGGCGGGCGGCATGATGATGGCGATCCTCAGCTCGTCCATCGTCAATATCGCGCTGCCGACAATAACCGCCGAGTTCGGCTCCACTATCACGACCATGACCTGGGTGGTGACCATTTTCATGATCACGCAGGCGACGCTGATGCCGGTTTGGGGCCGCGCCGGCGACATCTACGGTCACAAAAAAATCTTTATCATCGGGCTTCTGATTTTCTCGGCAACCTCGATTTTCTGTACCGTCGCCTGGGATCCGTACAGTCTCATCGTGGGGAGGGCGCTGCAGGCGGTCGGCTCGAGCGCCCTGTCGCCGATGGCGCTGGCCTTTGTCTTCGAAGCCTTTCCGCCGCGCAGCCGGGCGCAGGCCCTGGGTATCATGGGCGGGGTCATCGGAGCCGCCCCGGTACTCGGACTGACCGGCGGCGGTCTGCTGGTCGAGGCCTTCGGCTGGCGCAGCATCTTTTTCATATATATCCCGCTCTGTGCCGTCTTTGTGCCGGTTGCGCTTTTCGTGCTGAAGGAATCCGTGCTCGGTGAAGATCGCGGTTTTGATATCGCGGGCGCGATGCTGCTCTCGACGGGCCTGTTCGGCGGGCTGCTGGGCCTCAACCAGGGGAGGAACCAGGGCTGGGGCGACCCGCTCATCCTGGGCTGTTTCGTGCTGATGGCAGTGCTGCTCGCGCTGTTTGTTTACCGGGAAAGCAGGGTCGAGAAGCCGATGCTCGATCTGTCCCTGCTTAAGGTAAGGTCACTGGCGTCGGCCAATATCGCCGGCTTCTTCTCGTCCGGAGCGATGTTCGGTTCGCTGGTGCTTCTTCCCTACTTCTTCCAGTCGGTGCTCGGCAACGCGCCGGCGGAGACCGGCTTCGAGCTTGCGCCGCTGGCGCTGATGTTCGTGCTGGTTGCGCCCATCGGCGGCAGGCTCACGGCAAAGATAGGCCCGCGGATCACGGCTTCATGTGGGCTGATAGTGGCTGCGGCCGGTTTCGTGATACTGGCTGGCCAGCTGACGCCGGAGGCGACTGCCCTAAGGCTTGGCTTGTCCATCACCGTGATCGGCATCGGCTTGGGATTGACAATGGCGCCGCTCACCACCGCAGCCGTCCACGATGCGCCGCCCGACAAACGCGGCATCGCTTCGTCGCTGCCGAACATGAGCCGCTTCATCGGCGGCTCGTTTGCAATCGCTATCTTCGGCACAGTTCTGGCTTCGCGCATCACAACACACATGGCCGATGCGGGAGTAACGGCGGAAAGCACTGGAGCCGGTCAGGGTTCATCGAGTGCCGGCATCGTGGATAATCCGGCCATGAGAGAGGCGCTCTCATCGTCGTTTCGGGACGTCTTCCTCTTCGCGATTTCCTTCCTCGTGCTGTCTTTCATATTCGTCCAGCTTATTCCCCGCTTGCGCAACGATGCGGATAATACTCCGAAAACCACCCCAGCCGATACCGGATAAAGCATGGATATCAGGATGCCGAGTGAAGAATTGCTTTCTTTAGTTTTTCATGAAGCGCTGCCCGCAGGTAAACAAAGAAGCTGAAATCAGCCCGCCGGTTGAACCTTATCCGAAGATACTCGTTACCACCAGCAGCAGGCTGAGGATTATCAGGGCGCCGGTCGTCAGCCCGGCAACCACATTATGCCGCCTGCTGTTGGCATATTCTCCCATGATTCCCTTGTCGTTAATAATGATCATCACAAAGATCAATATGAGCGGAAGCAGGATACCGTTCACGTCCTGCGCCAGGACCATGATCTTAAGCAGCGGCAGGTTGGGGATCAGCGCGACCCCGGCGCCGATGACGATGGAGGCCGTAAAGAGACCGTGAAAGATCGGCGCCTCCCTGAAGGAGCGGTTCACACCGGACTCGAAACCGAAGGCTTCACAGATGGCATAGGCTGTAGCCAGGGGCAGGATACACGCGGCCAGCACTGAGGCGTTGAGCAGCCCGAAAGCGAAAAGTTTCGAGGCCCACTCCCCCGCCAGCGGCGCCAGAGCCTGGGCCGCCTGTTCGGCGCTGTCAATATCCCCTCCGGTCGCGTGAATCGTGGCCGCGCAGGCCACGATGATGAACAGCGCCACCACATCGGTGATGATCGCCCCCATAATCACTTCGGCTTTTGTATAGCGGAAATGCTTGATCGAGATGCCCTTGTCCACTACGTAGGCCTGGATGAAGAACTGGCCCCAGGGTGTGATCGTAGTGCCGATGACGGCGATGAAGAGCAGGATGTAGCCGGCGTTCATCTCAAACGACGGTACCACCGTGCTGTGAAGCGCCTCGCTCCAGTCGGGGTGGGCCATGAAACCCGAGACAACGTACGCCAGGTAGAAGCTGGAGAAGACCAGGAAGGCCCGCTCGGCGATCTTGTACGAGCCGCGCACGACCAGCAGCCAGATGAAGACAGCAACGAACGGGACAGTGTAATACTTGGACGCTCCGAATAGTTGAAAGCTTGAGGCGATGCCGGAGAACTCGGAGATGGTCGTGCCCAGGTTCGCCACCAGCATCGCGGCCATGGCGAACAGGGTTAGCTTCAGCCGGAAGCGTTCGCGAATCAGCGCCGCCAGCCCCTGGCCGGTCACCACTCCCATGCGCGCCCCCATCTCCTGGGTGACCGCCAGGCTGAACGTTATCAGGAGGAGTATCCACAGCATGCCGTAGCCGAAACGGCCGCCCGCCATTGAGTAGGTCGCGATGCCGCCGGCGTCGTTGTCGGCGTTGGCGGTGATCAGGCCCGGGCCCAGGATGGACAGGAACAGCAGCAAGCGCGTCCTGCCGATGCGCGGCAGGCGCGGCAGGCGCGGAGTGGGAAGACGGGAAAGCCGCCGCCGGCCGATTCGTTGAAATGCCCTTAGGCGGTGCATATTGTTAACTCCAGACTAGCCGAAAATCTTCGGCAGCCTCTTCTTCCAGCTTA